>CAVABN010000028.1:0-18091 GCA_963586845.1 Bifidobacteriaceae bacterium | reverse complement strand
GCCTTGGCCTTGACCTCGAAGGAGTCCAGGAAGGCTTCCGATAGGGAATGGAGCAGTTCGGTAGAACCGTCGCGGGATGCCTTCGAGATCTCCCTCAGCATCTGTTCGATGCGGGTGTCCACGGTTTTCCAGTCGATCGCATGCCAGCGGGCGCCGAGCGCCTCGTCAGAGATTGAATGATTGCTCATCCTATGAATTAAGGTCGCTATAGTATAATCCAACATCGGAGCGGAGCTATAGAAGATGGCTGATGCAGGCTGCTATCGTCCTTTGGCAGATGGGAGTGTACATCCGAATCCTTGGTCACGGATTGTCGGCATCCGTATTCGCCCGAATCCCGTCGCGGACGGTCCCACTGTACCGGGGATATACCTCCGCGACGTTCGAAGCATTATGTTCGTTGGAGAGTCCCGTTTGGAGAGGATGAAGGAGAGGCTCGGTCTCCGTTGGACCGTGTCCGTCGAGGATTTCGAGAGCAGGGGATGGACCATGCGTCTCGCCGAGCCCATAGAGGTGACCGTCCGCAGCAGCGGTCTCGGTTGGGAGGCATGCAGCGCTGAACCGTCGATCTGCTGCCGCGGGAGGACCCCCTCGGATGCGCTGGGGTTCTACAGGTTCTGTCTGTCCGAGTACGAGGCCTGAAGGAAGTCGTTGTTCCTCACGCCTGCCATATCGAGGCGCACGCCATCAGTGCAATCATCAGTCCGTCGAATGCCACGACGAACCCTCTCGTGACACCAGATTCTGGACAGGTTTACGGCCGTTTCATGAACGGGCCATCGTGCTGTTTCTGTTCGCTCTACCATTTACTAACAAGATGTGGCATTCGAGATGATCTGCGTCTTCTGGTCTCATCGATCATCAGCTCTTTGCTGATCTCCGAATACGGCGTCTCGTCGCGTCCGGCCTTGTCCCATGGGGATTCAGCGGTTTGGGACATTTCGATGAGTTCCCCTATTGATATGGCGCTGTATTTGCGAGCGATTTCTTCGAGCCGTTCCGCATCGGATTCCGGGATGGACGGTTCCTCTCTTTTCCGTATAGGGTCGGCGAGGAATGTTCTGTATCTGCGGTACACGTCGGGTACTGCAGGACCGTAGTGCCATGCCTCGATCCTGTTCCCGAACAGATATTCTCCGCGCTCCTTGTACCAGTCCAGCCACATGAAGTAGAGTACCTTCTGAAGTTTGAGGTTGGTGACGGGATACCCGTCGTCCGTACACACATCGACGACGAGCTTCGCCACCTCATTTGCATCATACAATCCTTCTGCCTCCGCGTCATCTCAAAGTCTTTTATGCAGTTTGAATCGGGCTCGTTCTGCATCATTCGATTTTCCGTTTGCGGTAGACTATACTGATATCTGATATATGATTGTTACATAACAATATCAATCTGTTCCCGGTCCGAGGCCGACTGCGGCGGGGTCCGGAGAAGAAAGTCGGAACAGACTCGGATTCCATCCGGTGAGGCGTGGGCCTGTGGGCCCTTCCGGCATCCCCGCCTGATGACCATCACTTCGGGTACTAAAAAAGTATCTCACTTCAGCCCTTTGCAGGCTTCGACCGCCGAATCGTAGACTTCGCGGAAGGGGACGTCCTTCTCCCTGCTGATGCGGGCGACGTCCTCGTACTCCGGATGGAAGCGCTTCATCCCGTCCATCGAGCACACCTTCACCGACACATCGCCGTAACCCGTCGATACGGTCACGGACTCCCTGTCGAGCTTCGTGCGCTCCATGACGCATCTGCGGATGCCGATGGTGGTCGTCTCCCTGAAGATTATGCCCTCCAGGGCCTCCCTCTCCTCTTCCTTGCATATGACTGTCAGGAGCCATCCGGGACGGTTCTTCTTCATGTACACCGGCGAGTAGTTCACTTCCCTGGCGCCGGCCGCGAACAGTCTGTCCATGGCGAATCCCAGGGATTCCCCCGTGCAGTCGTCGATGTTGCATTCGAGCTTGACGATCGTCTCGTCCTTCCCGGAGGGGCGGACGAGCATCGCGCGGAGGATCCCGGTCCTTTCGGTCTCCCTCTTGCCCGCGCCTATCCCGATCCCCTCGATGAGGAACGATCCCGGGACCGCGCACGTTCCGGAGGCGGCGGCGAAGGCCGCCCCGGTGGGGGTGACGTACTCCCCGGCGGAGTCGGTGATCCTGAGCTTCAGGCCGTGCACGCGGGCGATGTTGGCCACCGCCGGGGCCGGGATCGGGATGATCCCGTGCTGGCAGCGTATCGTTCCGGTGCCCTCGTAGAGGTCGGAGAAGCACACGCCGTCGACATCCAGATCGTCCAGGCACACCGCCAGGGAGATCATGTCCACGATGGAATCCACCGCGCCCACTTCATGGAAGTGCACGTCGGCCATGGGGACGTCGTGCGCTTCGGCTTCGGCCTCCGCCAGGATGGCCGCGATCCTGTGGGCGAATCCCTTCGCCCTCGGCGTCATGTCCGCGGAATCGATGATGTCCACGATGTCCGAGTACGTGGTGTGCTCGTGGCCGTGGCATTCCGCCTTGTGTTTGCCGTAAAGATAGTTGGGATCGTGGTCGTGGTTGTCGCGGTCGAGGATGACCGCGAAGTCCTTCGCGCGCATCCCCGACTTCACGACATCGGTTATCTCGATCCTGTACCCCTTCAGCCCGGTGGACCCGAGGGCCCTGCCGATCCTCTCCGGATCCGCTCCGAGGTCGAGCATGGCCGCCACGGCCATGTCCCCGCTTATCCCGGAGGAGCATTCGAAGTACAGTATCCCGTCCATATCAGACCTCAGAGCACGCCCATGTTGGTGAGCTTCTCGGGCAGGTAGTGGTCCGTGACGTAGTCGAGACCGTACTTGGCCAGCGCCTGCTGTTCGGCCTTCTTGTTCATCTGGAGCATGGCCTGGATCTCGTTGACCCAGAACTCGTCCGTGAATCTCGGATCCGTCAGCTCTGCGTGGAGGGCTCCGACATCCTTGTCGTTGAGCTTGTCGGTGGGCAGGTCGTAGTTCAGGATGTCCGATGCCGTGATCCCTACGAACTGCGCCGTCGGGGTCGCCAGATACTCGGAGATGTGGGCCGTCTTGATGGCGCCGTAGGCGACGGACGCGTAGATCCTGAACGACCAGGGATCTCCGTCGGTGAAGACCACGACGGGGATGTTGTACTCCTCGTTCATCCTCTTGATGAGACGCCTGGTCGACCTGGCGGGCTGTCCGGAGAGGTGCACCAGGGTGCATCCGAACCTCTCGGGGAACCCGTTCTCGATCAGCCTGGCGTACATACCTCCTGTTTCTATGGCCATGACGAACTTCGTGTTGCCCGGGTCGATCTGGAATGTATCGTCCTCCACCTTGTAGGGGACCGCGAATCCCGCCTCGGACACGTCGTCCATGCAGTTCACGGTCTTCATGCCCTTCTTGGTCATGGTGGTGAAGTTCACGTCGCCGTACACGTGGGCTCCCGATTCCTCGGGTCTGAGCTTGAAGTCCTCCCTCATGCAGCTGGTGACCGTCTCCAGGTCCTCGGCGAGCAGGTTCCCTTCGTCCTGGGTGTGGAACTTGGCGTTGTGCCAACCCTCGGAGATGTAGTACATCTCCCTTAAGGTGGACGACTTGTTCTCGCGGATCATCTCGTTGATGAAATCCGTGGTGTACACGGTGCGGAGCATCATGACCGCCCCGTTCACGGTCTTGGCGGTACGGGACGTCTTCAGGTCGCCGTACTTCCAGACGTTGTGCCTCGGATCGAACTCTATGTTCCTCTTGGACCTCAGGGGGAGGTTCATGGATGGGATGTCGCCGTTGTCCAGCTGGTCGTAGAGGTTCTCCACGATACCGGTGAGGCTCTCGAGGGCCTCCTTCTGTCTGTCAGTCCTCGCCAAGGTCCTCAACCTCCTCCTTCTCCTCTTCCTCGTCGTCCTCTATGTAATCGTCGGTCTCGACGATCTCCATTCCCTTGATCCCCCAATCGCCGGGGAGCTGCTCCGCGCCCATCACCATCGCCGGGTTCAGCCCGGAGAAGTAGATGTCGTCGGCGTCGAAAGTGTCCGCCATGTCGCCCGCGAGCTCGAAGGATATCTCGATGTGCTCCGAGGGCTGGATGTCCTCCACGGTCCAGTTGGCCTTGCCCTCGTCGTTCATGTCCTTGAAGCGCTCGTTGGAGAACAGCGTGAGGTTCACCGCCTCCTTGGGGAGGTGGGCGTGCAGCATGAAGGTCCTGGGCTGCACGGTGTAGTTGTACACGGTGTACGTGATCTTCCTGGTCTTCTTGTCGATCTTCTTTACCGTCGGCTCGACCCAGACCACGTTCATGATCTTCGTGATGGTCCTGTCCAGGTTGGGTACCGGTCTGCCGAGCTGCTGGGCCGCCTTCTCGGCCATGTCCGGGAGGATCTCCTGGACGATCTCGAACTTGGCGTGCGTCTTCTTCTTCCTCTCCATCTTGTTCAGATGGCTCTTGAGGTTCCTGGCGCACAGCCTGAGCGCCAATCCTATCTCGGACTGGAGCTCCGGCAGGCTGGCGACCGCTTCCTTACCTTCGGATGTGAACGGCACCTTGGTGGAAGCCACGTGCACGAGGATGATCGCGGGTCCGTAGGGGATGCCCTTCCCGCCCCTCTGCTCCAGCCCGTACCTCCTCCAGTCCAGTTCGGATATGGCCTTGGTTATGGCGCACGCCCCCTGCTGGTAGAGCAGCGGGACGCGGTTCGCGAACCTGAGGATCTGGACGGGGCCGTCGGAGGGTATGTCGCCTCCGTAGACTATCCCGGCCTCCACCACGAACGGGTTCCCGTTGACCGCCTTCGGCGAGCGGGTGACCGGCGTGGCGTAGTAATCCGGCCTCATCCCGTCCAGGACGTGCATCAGACCCTTCTTGATCAGCGTGTCCCCGATGGGGGAGAGACAGTCCGTCGGGGGCGCCATGATCTTCACGCCCTCGATCGCCTTCAGTATCTTCACGGCATCGTCCCTGTCGATCTTCGACGGGGCCTTGTCCGGTTTCACCCCCGATTTCTCGCATATCTCGCATGCGATCCTGTCGGTGATCCTGGAGAAGTCGTTCTTCAGGAACGCTTTCAGCGTCTTCTGCGAGGTGTTCCCGGCGTACTTCAGCAGGTCCCCGATCTCCATGCCCTCGGGGTGGGGCTTGATCTCCTTGGGCCTCGGCGGCATGATGTCCGTGGCCCTCTCGAACACGAATCCCTTGCCCTCCGGGTCGCGGAACGATATCTGGGCGTGGGGGTTCACGATGGCCGTGTCCCTCAGGTACTCGTACACCGACTGCTTCCCGGTGATGTACCTGCCCTTGATCGTGTATTCTATGCTCGTACCGTGGGCCTTGTCCCAGGTCTGAGCCTTGTCGTTGGTGACTATCGGACGGTTCGTCTTGGTGTCGATGACGATGTCCATCCCCCAGGCGGGCTCGTCCTCGTCCTCTATCTTGGAGATGACGTGGGCCGGCTTCCCGGTGGTGATGTTCCCGTACATGACGGTGGCCGAGATCCCGATACCCTGCTGTCCCCTGGACTGCCTGAGGGCGTGGAACCTGGATCCGTAGAGGAGACGGCCGAAAACGTTGGGCATCATCCTGTGGACGATCCCGGGACCGTTGTCCTCGATGCATATGCGGTAGTCCTCGTCGTTGAGCCTGTCGATCCTGACGGACACCTCCGGCAGGATCCCGGCCTCCTCGCACGCGTCGAGGGAATTGTCCACCGCTTCCTTGATACCCATCAGGAGGGATTTGGAGCGGGAGTCGAACCCGAGGATCTGCTTGTTCTTCTCGAAGAACTCCGTGACGGAGATCTCCTGCTGTTTGGAGGCCAGCTTGTGCGCTATGGCCGGTTTCTTGCCGCCCGACTCGACGGCCTGTTTGGTAGAATCTTCAGAGGGCATCCGGGCGGGACATGGCTGTTCCGCTCTTAAGGTTCATGGATGGATGCATGGTCTGGATGGATCCGTACATGGTCTTTCCGCGATAGAATGAAGATTATGAACATCATTCCGCATGTGTGAGGGGTGCGACGGGGATGTACACGGACGACGAGATCATGGCCATGGGATTGGAATGCCTCGAAGAGAGGCTGGGAACCGAGGATACGGAACGTTTCATCGCCTATATTTTGAGAAATGCCGGAAACTACACGATCGAGCGGAGGGCGATCTTCGACGGCATGTCCGTCGAGGACGTCCGCAGGGAGGTCTCAGCCTATTGCAGGGAGCATCCCCTGAGCGATGAGGCCCGCGCACGTTCCGACAGGTACAGGGCGGGGCACGGCGGCGACGGGGACATGTGAATCGGCGTTTCCATCCGTACGAGACGAATGTCTCGCAACCGCCCCTATGTACACTTAAAATACCGCATGCGCATCCCGCGCGCGATACAAATGGTCGATGAGAAAGCCATCCAGGCAGCGCAGGAGAGGTACGGGCAGCTCCTCAGGAAGCAGCTCGAGAGGGTCGAGAGGCTCAAGTCCGAAGGGGACTGGGTCGACTACTCCAAGCTCGACAAGCTCATCATCGGAGTGTGCGGAGGGGACGGCATCGGACCCTACATCTGCGCATCCGCCCAGAAGGTCATGGAGTTCCTGCTCGCCGACAAGATCAAAGCGGGCAAGGTGGAGATCAGGCAGATCGACGGGCTCACCATCGAGAGGCGCGCGGAGGTCCTGAAGGCCATCCCCGACGACACCCTCGAGGAGCTCAAGAAGTGCCATGTGATCCTCAAGGGACCCACCACCACCCCGGCCAAGGGGGACCCCTGGCCCAACATCGAGAGCGCCAACGTCGCCATGAGGAAGGAGCTCGACCTGTTCGCCAACGTCCGTCCGGTCAGCGTCCCGGAGCTCGGGATCGACTGGACCTTCTACAGGGAGAACACCGAGGGCTCCTACGCCCTGGGTTCCGACGGGTTCTTCGTGACCGACGACCTGGCGATGGACTACTGCGTGGCCACCAGGCAGGGAACCGAGAGGATCATCCGCGCCGGTTTCGAGCACGCCAAGAAGTCCGGAAAGAACTACGTGTCCATCATCGTCAAGGCGAACATCATCAAGACCACCGACGGACTGTTCGTGGACCTGGCCGACGAGATCGGGAAGGAGTATCCGGAGGTCAAGCACGACGTGTGGTTCATCGACATCACCACCGCCAAGCTGATCGACCCCGCCCGCAGGTCCGATTTCAAGGTGTTCGTGCTCCCCAACCTGTACGGGGACATCATCACCGACGAGGCCGCCCAGATCCAGGGAGGAGTCGGAACCGCCGGATCCGCCAACATCGGAAAGAGATATGCGATGTTCGAGGCCATCCACGGCTCCGCGCCCAGGATGGTCACCGAGGGCAGGGCCCAGTACGCCGACCCGTGCAGCATGATCAAGGCCGTCGCCATGATGATGGAGCACATCGGCGAGGTCGACAAGGCCAAGAAGCTCGGCATGGCGCTGGACGTCTGCTGCCAGTTCGAGAAGAAGCTCAGGATGACCGGAAGGGACACCGGAGCCACCGGCGACGAGTTCGCCCAGTACGTCATGGACACCATGCAGAGGGCCGACCTCGAGCAGGTGTGGAAGTCCTACGTCGACGCGGCCATCGCGAAGGCGAAGAACTGATTTCTGAAACTTCGAAGCCGGGCCGTTCCAGACGGGGCGGTCCGGTGCATATCCCCGCCGGGTTCAGCTATTAATTCTTGGTCGGATAGCCGACATTTAATACGCGGGGGCCGATACGTTCCCCAATGTCTGTAGATTTCGAGAATCTCGAGAGGGCCATCGTCTCCGCGATCAAGAACGACGTGGAGGACCAGGACATCGCCGTCGCGTTCTCCGGCGGTCTGGATTCCGGGCTCGTGGCCGCGATCTCCAAGGACTACGCCAGGTCCGTCACGCTGTACACCTCCGGGAGGGACCAGTCCTACGACGTCGTCATGGCGCAGGACATGTCCGAGAGGCTCGGCCTCCCGTGGCTCCACATACCCATCACCGAGGACAACATCGAGGCGAGGCTCAGGGAGATGATCACCATCACCGGCACATCCTCCCCCCTCACGCTGTCCTTCGAACTCCCCATGTTCTTCGTCTGCAGGACCGTCCACGAGAAGTACATCATCGGCGGACAGGGATCGGACGAGCTGTTCTACGGATACAACAAGTACGTCGGACTCCCCGACGACGAGCTCGTCAGGGCCCGCAAGTCGGACCTCGGGAAGCTGATATCGTCGACCATCCCCCACGAGACCATGGTCGCCGACCACTTCGGGAAGAAGATCTTCTACCCGTACATGGACCCGCTCGTGACCATGCAGGTCAACGCCATGGACCTGGATGTCCTCAAGCCCAAGGACGGGGACTCCAGGAAGATGCTCCTCAGGGACATCGCCAGGGACCTCGGATACCCGTTCATCGCCGACAAGAGGAAGAAGGCCGCCCAGTACGGGTCCGGGACCATGGATCTCGTCAGGGAAGTGGCCAAGAACAAGGGCATGACCTACTCCGAGCTCGTGGATTCCATTTACAGGGACATCTTCGAGTGAACGAGGTCAGCGAGGAGGCCGGCCGGATCCAGATCCGTCAGCGCGTAGAGCATGCGGGTCCCGACGGCGTCCTCGATCTCGTTGAACACCGGCTCTCCGTCGAAGACGAAGTCGATGCCGACGAGGTCCGACGGCAACGCGTCGCAGAGCCTCGAAACCATTCCAGCGACCCCCTCAGGGGGGTCGCACAGTTCTATCGAACCGCCGAGCTTGTAGTTGGCGCGGAAGTCGTTCCCGTTGGAGCGCATGACGCACGCCAGTATCTCCCCGTCCAGGACGTAGGCGCGCATGTCGCGCCCCGGTTCGGATGCCATGGTCTGGATGAGGGGGTCGCCGATCCCGGCGCATGCGGATTGGACTTCTTCGGGGGAATCGGCTCTGAAGACCTCGGTGCCTCCGTGTCCGGACTTGGATTTGACGACCCACGGCGGTCCGGGAGGCAGGGGTTCCCCGGGAACGGATATCGGGAGGAACGGCACGCCGACCCTCCGAGCCAGCCTGTAGGATTCCAGCTTGTCGTTGGCGATCCTCGACACCTCGGATGAATTGAACACCCTCGCACCGCGGGATTCGAGATCCCGGGCGAGCCTCCAGTCCCTGCTGCGGTTCACGACGGCATCGGGGGCCCCTTCGGGAATGGCGTCCGCGGTCACGACGGAAGCGTCGAACCCGTGCCCTTCGAGACCCTCTTCGAGTTTCCCGGCGAAGAAGCGGTTGACCTCCAGGTCGGAGCGGTCGTAGAGGATCCAGCAGGACCTCATCTCTTCACCGTTCCGATGACATGAGCCAGGATGGCCTCGGACGCATCGATCCCGGTGCAGTCCAGGAGGTTCTTCAGATGGGCGTTGGAGTTCACCTCGCATACTATGGGTCCGTCCGGAGTCGAGATGATATCCACCCCGGCGAAGTCCGCTCCGACGGCCTCGCAGGCGGAGACAGCCAGTTCCCTCTCCCCTTCCGTCGGGTTGTAGGGGGATATGGAGCCGCCGAGGGTCGCGTTCGATCTGAACTCTCCTTCCCTCGCCCTGCGCTCCATGGCAGCGATCGGCTTCCCGCCGACCACTTCGACCCTGATGTCGCGCCCTCCGCATTCGATGTATCTCTGCAGTATACGGGGCACGAACGGCCCCTCGAACATCCTCTTCAGCGATTCCATGTCCTCCGCGAGATGCACCTGCTCTCCGAAGGACCCGAAGCAGTCCTTCACGACCATCGGGAATCCCAGGATCTTGGCGGCATCCTCGAGGAACGACACGTCGTCGTATTCTGAGAACGACAGGGGACAGGCCACCGTCGGGATGGACGGCACTTTATTCTTCGCGAGAGCCAGATGCGTGAGGGACTTGTCGTCGCACACCCTGATGCACTCGGACGGGTTGAACACCCTGTACCCGCACAGCTCCAGGTTCGCGGCGCATCTCACGTCTTTGTCCCAGAACAGAACGAAGTCCGCATCCCCCAGGATCCCCTCCGCGGAACCGGCATCCCCTATCGGGAACGAGAGATCGGCATTGGACAGGACGTCGAGTTCGACTCCAGCCTTGTCCGCCGCCCTCTTGAACATCGCGGGCGGCTCGCCGAACTTCTCCCCTCTCAGGAACGCATTGGAGACGAACACGCCGCGCATGGAAGGCCATGGCGTTACCCATATAAGCAGGACCGTCATGCCCGCGTAACGGTTACTATATGTCATTGGGCCCCAACACGGCGTGGTACGCCGGATTATCCAAGAGAGGAATGAGGCTGGGCCTCGATGACGAGATCGAACTTCTCGACAGGCTGGGAAGGCCCCAGGACGGCATCCGCCTGATACACGTCGCCGGAACGGACGGGAAGGGATCCGTCTGCGCCATGATGGACTCCATCCTCCGCGCCTCCGGCTTCTCGGTGGGGATGTTCACCTCCCCGGAGATCCTCAGGGTCAACGAGAGCATCAGGATCGGAGGGTCCGAGATAGACGACAGGGACCTGGAGCACGTTCTGGGAGTCGTAAGGACCGAGGTGGAGGCAATGGCCGCCGAAGGCAAGCCGTGCACCGCGTTCGAGGTGCTCACCGCCGCCGCCCTCGTGTTCTTCAAGATGGTCTCCGCGGACATCGCAGTGATGGAGGTGGGCATGGGCGGACGTCTGGATTCGACGAACGTCATCGTGCCCGAAGTCACCGTGATCAACAACATCGGCCTGGAGCACACCGCGTATCTGGGGACCACGATTCCGGAGATAGCGTCGGAGAAGGCCGGGATAATGAAGCCCGGGGTCCCCTGTGTGACGATCAACGGCGATGTCGCCTATTCCGTGCTGGAACGGCACGCCCGCGAGGTCGGCTGTCCGATACTCAGGATCGACGCCGGCGATGTGAACGTCATCTCGATGGAGCCGGACTCCGTCGAAGCGGACTACCGCGGAACGCTGTACACCGTCGGGCTCCCCGGCAGGCATCAGGCGAGGAACGCCGTCCTGGCGGTCAAGGGATTGATGCAGCTCCCGGAGTTCGAGGAGAGGATCTCCGCCAACGTCCATGCCGGACTGGCGGACACGGCGTGGCCATGCAGGATGCAGAAGCTCATGGCCGATCCGATCATCGTGGATGTCACGCACACCGTGGACGGCGCGAAGTGCCTCCGCGAGGATATCGAGGAGATCTACGGCAAGGTGGTGCTGGTCATCGGCATGCTCTCGGACAAGGACGCCGAGGGTGTCATGAGGGAGCTGGCGCCGGTGTGTTCGAAGGTGTTCGTCACCCAGCCCCGCTCGCCGAGGGCGATGCCCGCATCCGACCTCTCGGAGAAGGCATCGAGACATTGCAGGGTGGATGCGGTCCTCCCGACCGTCGGAGAGGCCATGGAGGCCGCGATGGACGCCAGGGAGGACGAACTGATATTGGTCACCGGATCGTTCCGCATGGCGGAGGGGGTGCTCGAATGGCTGGCGGAGAGATCGTCCCGATACTCGACATCCTGTCGCAGGAGTACCTGGGCGGAGCGTATCCTGGCCGTAGCTCGGAGGGTCTGAACCCCGAGTGGCCCGCGGACCCGTTCCACGTGCTCATAGCGACCATCCTCTCTCAGCGCACCAGGGACGACAACACCCGGAAGGCGTCCGACAATCTGTTCCACTGTTACGATTCCATCGACGCGATAGCCGATGCGGATCCCGAGAAGGTCGCGGAGCTCATCCGTCCCGCCGGGTTCCCGCATCAGAAGGCCGAGGCCATCGTCAGATGCTGCAGGATCCTCCGCGACGATTTCTGCGGATGCGTCCCCGAGGACACGGATGTCCTCACATCCCTGCCGATGGTCGGCAGGAAGACGGCGGCCTGCGTCCGCTCCTACGCCATGGACATCCCGTCGGTGTGCGTGGACACCCACGTGCACAGGATATCCAACCTCATGGGATTGGTTCATACAAAAACGCCCGAACAGACCGAGTTCGCCCTGATGGAGATCACCCCGGAGGAGAGATGGAACGACATCAACCGGTACCTCGTGAGGCACGGGCAGGTCGTCTGCCTCCCGAACCATCCCCATTGCGAGCGCTGCAGCGTCCGGAGCTACTGCGAACATGGTAGCAGGCAGTGAATCGTCCAGTGGGATTTTATCGTGACCAGGGCTTACGGGACTCCATGCATGAAGTCTCGGTCGTGACGGGCATAGTCGACGCGGTCATAGACGAGCTCTCCAAGTACGATCTGGAGAGGGTCAACGCCGTCTACATCCAGGTGGGCGTGATGACCAACCTCGGCGACGAACAGATGCAGTTCGCGTACGAGATCGTGACCCGCGGCACCGTCCTGGAGGGTTCCGAGCTCGTCATCGAGCACATCCCCGTGGAGGTGAGCTGCGATTCCTGCGGCTACCTCGGACCGGCGGAGATCCTCACGGATCCGGACTTCGAGACCCATTCGCTCCCGGTGCTGTCGTGCCCGGAGTGCGGTGGACCCATCAAGGTCGTCAAGGGCATGGAATGCTCCGTGAAGTGCATGGATATAGAGGAGGTCGAGCGAGGATGTTCAAGTACAGGGACGAGGAGACCGCGAAGAAGATACTGGACCACATCAGGGCCATGGACGTCGACGTGCGTCTGATGCACATCTGCGGGACCCACCAGGACACCATCGTGAGGTTCGGCCTCGAGGAGATGCTGAACGACGTGGGCGTGAAGATCGCCCAGGGTCCCGGATGCCCCGTGTGCGTCACGACCAGCGCGGAGATCGCCGATGCGATCACCCTGGCGAGGAACGGCGTGACCGTGACGGCCTTCGGGGACATGATGAGGGTGCCGACCACAATCGGATCCCTGTTCTCGGCCAAGGCCGACGGCGCCGACGTGCGCATCGTGTACTCCATAGACGACGCCGTCCAGATGGCCAGGGACCAGCCCGACAAGCCGTTGGTGTTCGTCGGTGTGGGGTTCGAGACCACCGCCCCGTCCACCTGCGTCCCGCTGCACAAGGACGACTGCCCCGAGAACTTCAGCGTATACAGCTGCCACAGGATCTGCCCGCCCATCATCGAGACCCTGTTCGACCTGGGCGAGAACAGGATCGACGGGTTCATCATGCCCGGCCATGTGGCCGTCATAACCGGGACGGGGATGTTCATCCCCGTGTCCGAGCAGCACCATGTCCCGCAGGTCATAGCGGGATTCGAGCCCCTGGACATCCTGATGTCCTGCTACATGCTCTGCAAGCAGCTCAAGGAGGGCAGGGCCGAGGTGGAGAACGAGTACACCCGCCTCGTGCGTCCGGAAGGCAACCCCGCCGCCCTGAAGCTGATGGAGGACACCTTCATCCCGGTGGACCGCGCATGGCGCGGGTTCCCGGTCATCAAGAAGAGCGCGCTGACGCTCCGCCCGAAGTTCGCCGACCACGACGCCACCAAGGTGCACGAGGACATCCTCGCCAAGACCCCCGAGGTGGAGGCGGAGGCGAAGGGATGCAAGTGCGGCGATGTCCTGAGAGGGATAATCAAGTCCGAGGAGTGCCCCATGTTCGGCAAGGTCTGCAAGCCCATGAACCCCATGGGGCCGTGCATGGTCTCCGCCGAGGGGAACTGCTCGATCGCGTACCGCCTGGGTTCCAAGAGGCTCCGATATGAGCGACGGCAAAGTGTACGCCGAGATGAAGATGGGGAAGAGGGTCCTCGTCGTCACCAACGATTCCACCGTGTTCCAGGTCAAGGGCCGTCTGGCCACCCCGTTCGAGATCTTCGGCGGGAGGGTCACCGAGGTGAAGAACCTGGTGAAGCGTCTGGACACCGCCGTGGACGACAGGGGCCGCAAGATCTGCGACGTGTCCTTCGGCGTCATCACCACCAAGTACGGCTTCGTGCCGGGGAACTACCAGATCATGGACTACCCCGACGTGATGTCCGATGCGAAGGGCTATCAGGAGGCGGAGGAGCGCAAGGGCTTCGTGGAGCAGACGTCGTTCCTCACGAGGCCGTTCGACAAGACCGTATTGTGCGTCCCCAACGACATGTTCGCGATGTTCCTCGAGAAGGGGGACATCTGGGACGGGAAGCTCATCGCGGTCACTTCTCCGAAATACAGGGAGGAGTGCGAGAAGCGCGGTTGGAACTGGCTGGAGAGGAAGGGCGCCCGCGTCGGCGATGCGAACGCCGACGAGATCGAGAGGATCGTCCGCTCATTGCGATCGGAGCTGTCTCGAGGGGTCCTCGAGCTCCAGCAGCCTCCTCTTCAGTACGGATCCCCCGGCGTAGCTGCCGACTCCCCCCGTCGAAGGGACTACCCTGTGGCAGGGGATTATCAGCGGTATGGGGTTGTTGGCGCACACCGTCCCCGCGGCGCGGAAGGCGCCGGGATGACCGGCCTCCTCGGCGAGCTCCGAATACGTGCGCACCTCCCCGTAGGGGATCTCCGATATGGCGTCCATGACGTCCGAGAAGAACTCCGTGCCCTCGAAGGTCACCGGGAGGTCGAACTCCCTCCTCCTTCCGGACAGATACTCGTTGACCTGAGCCGCGGCCTCCGCCAGGATCTCGGTCTCGTTCTCGTCCATGGGCTCCAGGTTCTCGTTGGGCAGGAACAGGGCCGTTATGTTCCCGTATCCGTCCTCCGCGACGCTGACGCTGCCGATGAGGGTCAGGAAGGAATGCATGTACGGTCCGGCCATGGGGCGGGCCATCCGCATGGCTGGTATTTGGAATGTGCCCGGCGAACCCTTATGGTGAAACGGCGTTATGACCGCCCGATGATAATCTGCGCCAGCCGCCGGACCGACATCCCCGCGTTCCATTCGCGCTGGATGATGGCCCGTCTGAGGGAGGGACACTGTCTGGTGCGCAATCCTGTCTCCAGGACGACCCTGCACCGCATAGACCTGACCAGGCGCAACGTGGATTGCATCGAGTTCATGACCAAGGACCCCCGGCCGATGCTCCCGTATCTGAAGGAGATCGGGTCCATGGGGCACATGTACGTCTTCCAGGTGACACTGACACCCTACGGGAGGTCGTTGGAGCCGGGGGTGGCCTTCAAGGCGGACATCAACGACGCCTGCGTCTCCATATCGGAGAGGATCGGCAGGGACCGGATGGCCTGGAGGTACGATCCCGTGCTGTTCACGCGTTCCATCGACTCCGCGTACCATCAGAGGAAGTTCGACATGCTGTGCAGGGAGGCCTCCCAATGGACGGACAGGTGCATCTTCAGTTTCGTGGACGTCTACGGGAAGCTGACCGGTGCGATGAACGCGGGGCTGTTCCGCACCCCGACGGAGTCGGAGATGGACGCGTTCTGCAGGATGGCGTCCAGGACGGCGGAGGAGTACGGCATATCGCTCACGTGCTGCTGTTCGAAGAGGGACCTGACGAAATACGGGATCGAGCCCGGAGGGTGCTTCGATCCGAGGATGATGCGCTCGCTGAACATCCCGTTCGAGTCGCAGGACGTCCCCGTCAGGGACGGGTGCAGGTGCGTGAAGGCCGTCGACATCGGCGAATACGACACCTGCGGGCACGATTGCGTCTACTGCTACGCTAACCGTTCGTCGCCGTACGAGAGGAGGTCCAGGCTCTACTCCGAGGATTCGGAGCTGCTGTGGGGCGCCGTGATGCCCCGGGACCGCATAGTCGATACCAGATCACGGGACGCGTATCGGCTGGACGAGTTCCGATCATGGGAAGCAGACCGTGCACGATCGCTGTCCGAGCGATTCCACTTGTCAGAACATAACCAAGCTGTTTTCGAATAATAATCGGTCCGAATCGAACGATAACGCCGATTGTTCGAACAATCTGAACTTGGAGAACGGTCGTTTTTCGTCCAATTCAAGGCAGTTCGGCACGATTTCTCGTGTTCGTCCGCATCTATTGTTCGGATCATTCGGAAATGTTTGAACATTCCTGAACGTTCCGAACAATGTAATTTCTCGGTATCGGCCCCATCGGACCGACCCGGTAAGAAAGGAAAATGGGGGGCGTACCCCCCGGTTTGTCTCAGGCCTTCGAATCGTCGGGGATGACCTCGTCGACCTCCTTCATGTCCTCGCGGACCTGGCGGTCGACCTTGTCGGTCTCCTTCTGGATCTCGGCAGCCGTGGGGATCGGCCCGAGGATGTCGTCGGCGGAGCCGATCGTCCTCTCCAGATCGCCCATGTCCGATACCGGTCTGTCCGGCACCCTGGCGGCGGTACCCATGTAGTCGGATATTCCATCGATGAGTCTGGTGAGCTCCATCGGGAAGAAGATCTTCGACGATTCGCCCTTCCCGATCTCCTGCAGCGTCTGCATCGACAGGACGGACAGCGCCTTGGAGTCCATGGATGCCGCTCCGACGGAGAGGATCCTGAGCTTCTGCGCATCCCCCTGTCCCTCCAGGATGATGGCCAGTCTCTTCCCTTCCGCCTCGAGGATGGTCGATTGCCTCTTACCCTCGGCCTCCAGGATCATGGACTTCTTCTTACCCTCCGCTTCCAGGATCGCCGCCCTCTTCAGTCCGTCGGCTTCCAGGATGGCTGCGCGCCTCTTCCTCTCCGCGGACGTCTGCTCCTCCATGGAGTCCTTGACCTTCCTGGCCGGGTCGACCTCCCTGATCTCGACGGCCTCGATCTTCACGCCCCACTTGTCGGTGTTCTCGTCGAGGATGTCGCGGAGCGACACGTTGATCCTCTCTCTGGACGAGAGGATCTGGTCCAGCTCCATCTCCCCGATGATGGACCTCAGGGTGGTCTGCGCCAGGTTCACGGTCGCCAGACGGTAGTCCGTGACCTCGAAGAACGCGTTCTTCGGGTCGGTGACCTTGATGTAGATGACGGCATCCACGGCCACGGGGGAGTTGTCCTTGGTGATGACCTCCTGCTTGGGGACGTCCAGCACCTCGGTGCGCAGGTCGAGCTTGACGACCTGGTTGATCAGCGGGCATACGAAGTTGAGTCCCTGGTTCAGGACCCTGACGTACTTCCCCAGCCTCATGTAGATCGCCTGCTCGTAGGGCTGGACGATCTTCACCCCGCTGAGGAGTATCGTGACCACTGCGATGATCATCACGATGGCCAATCCGAGAAACAATCCTTCCTCCATCTTCATTCCTCCATCGAGGTCCTGCGGACGTGCACGTGCACGCCCTCGCTGCGGTCCACGGTGACTGCTTCGCCTTCAGCGATGGGCTCGTCGGACGTCGCGGACCACACATCCGAATCGATCTTGACCTTGCCCTTCATCGTGCCGACCTCGGTGGCGACGACCACCGTGCCGGTCCTGCCGACGAGGGATTCCATCACCGTCGTGGACGGCGGTATGGGTTCGGCCAGTTTGTGGTAGAGCTTGATCGTCAGCAGCGTCACGGGGACCGCGACGACTATCGCCACCACCGGGGACCACCAGGTGAACAGGACGTCGGGGACCGCGACCCCGATCAGGCCCAGGATCACCAGGACCACCCCGGGGATCACCATGAACGCGCCCGGGCTGAACGCCTCGAATATGAGGAAGGCCGCGCCGGCCACGATCAGGACTACGGCTACGATGAACGGGTCCATGGTCTTGATATAGTGGCAGCAGTATATGACGTTAGCGCATTAGTAATCGCAGAATTCGAAATTATCACCTTCGACCTCGGAGAATCGCCATGCTCTACCAACTCATGCACAGGAATCGGCCCGTAGCGGAGCTGTCCATCGACGATGACGGGCGCATCGCGGACATCCTGAGCGTCTCATGCATCCGGCATATGCCGCCCGGGACGGTGTACGACGGGGAGGCGGACCTGTACGACCTCAGGCACTGGTGGAAGAAGCGTTCAATCCCCGCGACCCGTACGGGGATCAGACAATTCCTGGAATCGGCCGACATCGCGGATACGAGATACCTGCTGACGAAGTGCTCGGGGCTCAGCCTCTCCGATCAATACTGGGTGAGGAGCGATCCCGCTGCGCGTTGGGAGGACGTGGATTTCTTCCGGAATCCGTTCTCCCCCGACATCGGGGACCTCCTGTTCGGCGCATCGGTGAGCGGGGAGTTGGACATGTCGTCCCCCGACAACACGACCGACGGGGTGTTGCGGAAGAGATGGACGGTCGTCGACGGGAAGCGCTGTCTCGTGAAAGGATGCACACCTCTG
>CAVABN010000027.1:0-19709 GCA_963586845.1 Bifidobacteriaceae bacterium | reverse complement strand
CCTCACCGTAGTGGACTTCGCCGTCCCCTTCTCCCCTCTGATCAGCACCCCGCCTATGGAGGGATCCACTATGTTGAGCAGGAGCGCGCGTTTCATCGCGTCCTGCCCCACGATCCTGACGAACGGGAAGGTCTGGCTCCCCTCTGAATCGGTCGCATCCATGTCGCATCCAACCTTGATGACACGTCTCTTTAAGTCGTGTCCATCTCAATAAAAATAATGTGCATACATCTATAATAATGTACAGCGCATCATTAACATTGACAACTCACTAAAATTAAATACCACCACGGAGATGTTGGAATCACAGGGGGCCGGGAGGAATCCCGGGATCCCCGAGAAAAAAGGAGGAAGCAGATAATGCCAAAATACCCCGGAAGGGTCAAGATGAACGGCATCAAACTCGAGCTGTTCACCGAAGACGACATTCGCGAGATCGACTACGCCACCAGGGACGTCCTGGAGAACTACGGAGTACAGGTGTCCGACGAGGAAGGCCTGCAGATCTTCGCCGACGCGGGATGCGAGGTCAACTTCGAGACCAAGATGGTCAAGATCCCCACCAAGGTCATCAACCAGGCACTCGCCACCGCACCCAAGAAATTCTACCTCTACGGAAGGGACGACGAGCACACCGTCGAGCAGATGCACAAGGGAAGGGTCCACTACACCAACTTCGGGACCGGTATCCAGATGTGCGACTACCTCGGCGACGGCAAGTTCGAGACCAGGGACTCCACCGATGCGGACCTGGCCAACACCGCCAAGCTGGTCGACGCGCTCCCCAACGTCAGCTACTTCTCCCTCGCGGTCTCCGCCAGGGACTGGGCCGGCGTCGGACTCGAGGACGTCCACGAGATGATCACATCCCTGAAGAACACCTCGAAGCACTTCCACCACATCGACCCCGTCGGCGACAACGTCGACCTCTACTGGGAGATCCTCAAGGCCTACTACGGCGGAGACGAGAAGATGGCCCGCGAGAGGCCCATCATGTCCATGCTCGTGTGCCCCACATCCCCCCTCGAGATCAGCCACAACGCCGCCCAGGTCATCATCAAGGGAGCCCGCTACGGCATCCCCGTCAACGTCCTGTCCATGGCCATGGCCGGCGGATCGTCCCCGATCTTCCTGGCCGGAACCCTGGTCACCCACAACGCCGAGATCCTCTCCGGACTCGTGCTGAGCCAGCTGGCCAACCCCGGCGCCAGGGTCCTGTACGGATCCTCGACCACCACATTCGACCTCAGGAACGGGACCGCACCTGTTGGCTCCCCCGAACTCGCGCTGATCAGCGCATCCGTCGCTAAGCTCGGACAGTACTACGGACTGCCCGTGTTCGTCGCCGGCATGTAGACCGACGCCAAGGTGCCCGATTCCCAGGCCGCCCACGAGAAGTCCATCACCTCCCTGCTCCCCGCCATGTCCGGAGCGAACTCCATCTACGGATCCGGGATGCTCGAGCTGGGCCAGACCTTCTCCATGGAGCAGATGGTCATCGACAATGACATAATCGCAATGAACTTCAAGATCCTCGAGGGGGTCCCCGTCACCGACGAGACCCTCGCCGTCGACGCCATCAAGGAGGTGGGCGTGGGGAACGACTTCCTCGGCCACATGACCACGATGGAGCACTTCGAGGACGCATCCAACCCCTCGGTCTTCGACAGGACCATGCTCGGAGAGTGGAGGGCCAACGGATCCAAGAACGCCGTCGAGAGGGCCCACGAGGTCGTCCTCGACATCATGGCGAACCACGTAGTGAAACCGATTCCCGAGGACAGGCTCGCCGCCATGGAAGCCATCATGAAGAGGGGCGACGAGGAGTTCCAGAAGAAGAAGCAGCAGGAGTGATCTAAATGACAACCGAGACATTGATCGAGAGAGCGAAGAACGCAGTCATCGCCTACAAGGTGCCGGACTCCAAAGCCGTCGCCGAGGAGGCCATCGCGGACCCCAGCGTGGACCTCGTGAGGGTCATCTCCGAGGGATACAGCGCCGGGATCAACTACGTCGGAGAGCTCTTCGCGCAGAAGAAGGTCTTCCTTCCCCACATCATGGCCGCCGCAGGCGCCCTGACCGCCGGACTGGACATCATCACCCCCGAGCTCGAGAAGCGCGGAGGATCCACCGATTCCGGACTCGGAAACGTCGTCATCTGCTCCATCGAGGGGGACATCCACTCGATCGGCAAGGACATCGTGGCCATCATGCTGAAGGTCGCCGGGTTCAACGTGTTCAACATCGGAAGGGACGTTCCCCTCAAGGACATCGTCCAGGCCTGCAAGGACCACAACGCCGACGCCGTCGGGACATCCGCCCTGATGACCTCCACCATGGTCCACCAGAAGGACCTCGAGCAGATGATGGTCAAGGAGGGCCTCAAGGGCAAGTGCCTGACCAACGTCGGAGGAGCCCCCGTCACCCAGCAGTGGGCCGATGAGATCGGAGCCGACCTATACACCGAGAGCGCCACGGACGCTTCCGCGAAGTTCGTCGCGGCATTCGCCGACAGGGCGTGAACAAACACCGCCGCGGTCCCAAGATCCCCGGGACCGCGACGGACACACAGGGCCCCGGGACCTAGCATTCAATCATCGCTGTTCCTCCCCCGGGGCCTCTCCTATTATCATGAAATCATCCTCGTCCGATGTCCTTGAGGACATGACGAAGCTCATGGTCCCCCTCCTGTCCCGCGTTAGCATTAAGGCGACGGAGACGTTACCAGGTGACATGGCCGTTCACGAGGACGTATACTGGAACTCGTTCCTTCCTGCATTCTTCGACAGGATGAGCTTCCAGATGAGGAAGAACATGACCGAGGTCGTGTCTCCCTACGGACTCACAAGCGCCCACGCGATCTACCTGATCGCCCTGAAGCTGCAGGACGGGCAGACACTTGTGAGCCTTTCGCGCTTCCTGGACCTGGATACGGCCAACACCAACAGGGTCATCAAGGTCCTGAGGGAGAAGGGGTTCGTCTACGACGACAGGAAGACGGAGAACAGCAAGAAGTACTTCATCTACCTGACCGAGTCCGGACAGGAGCTCGCCACGTTCATCATGCAGAGGGTCACCGAGCTGAACAACAGCTACTTCAAGGACATCCCCCGCGAGGACGTGCTGCACCTGCGCAACACCCTGATCCACATCCTGAACAACATGAACCTCGACATCGACAGCTACATGCACTCGAAGTACGAGGATCCGTTCTACACCCACCTGCACATCACCCCGCTGGTGGACGGTTACGAGACCGAATCGGTCCGCGCCCCGCCGGAAGACGAGTGAATCGTTCCTCCAGGCATCCCGACAGGGTCTGCTATATAAACCTTGGATGGATGGATGAATCAGCCATCTTTAAATATAAAGACCGCGAAAAAAAGATATGCTTAAATACCGTTTTGACTCGGCCAGCCAATTATAAATATTGTTAACTCAATGATTCATCCATGGGAAAAGTCGTGGCAGTTCTCTCCAACGACGTGGGGGGAAACGATGCTGACGCAATCGTGAATTCGGTTCTCGACGGAGCCATGGGGCTGTCGACGAACATCATCAAGCTCTACAAGCTCCAGACCATGAAGGATCTGAGGGGATGCGACGGGTGCCTCAAGTGCAAGGCGGACAACAGATGCCGCCTGGACGACGACCTGACGAACGTCCTCGGAGACATCCGCGACGCGGACTGCGCCGTGCTCTCCACGCCCGTGGTCTTCAACGGGCCGTGCGCCCAGTACAAGATGCTCGAGGACAGGATGATCTCGTACCTCGACGAGAACGACAAGCCGGTCTTCAGCGGGAAGAACGCGATCCTTGTGATCACCTGCTCCAAGGAGGACGAGGGGAGGAAGGTCGCCGATGCGCTGACGTACAACCTCGTGCGCCTGGGATTCACCGTGTGCGACACCATCGTCTACTCCGACAGGGAGGGGAAGGCCCCGGCATCCGAGAACGCCGACCTGCTGCTCGAAGCGAAGAGGATCGGATCCAAGTTCGAGGGCGTCAAGAGGGACAGATGAACCGGGTGTGCCCCCGGACCCTCCCCCGATCATCTACATACTTCTTAGACAACTCACTCGTCGCTGTTTCCGTCGGATGACTCCAACCGCCCCGCGCCCCTATCAGAGTCGAACACAGATAACAATCGATTATCTTACCAATATCAATTGGACTGTTTCGTTTTTGGAAACAGTCCAATTGATATCTGATTAACAATATACTTCCCCCCAAGAATCCCGTACCTCCACCCCCTTTTTTAACCTGTAACGCCGTTACATCGAGCATGGACTACGACATGACAGTGTACGAATCGGAAGCTGCCAGATCGAAGGACATCTCCGACGCGGAGAGGTTCGACGCCAGCTTCGAGGCCCTCGAGAACGCCGGGATCGGCATCAGGAGGGTCATGTGCTCGTCTCCGGATGACCTCGTCGGCGGAAGGGAGGCCCGCTCCATCGTCGAGGAGGAAGGGATGGGATCCCTCCCGATATGCGAATACCAGGGCGTGGCCATCAGCGTCGGCCAGTACCCGTCCGACCAGGACCTCGCCGATTTCCTGGGGGTCCCCGACGGCGTCCTGAGCGTCGACAGGGCCAAACCTCCAGCCATGGGAAACGATCTGCCACCGGCCTGCACCTGCAGACCGGTCAGATGACACAAATACCGAGGCGTCCATTGCGACCGCATGAGGATAACGATCGGCGGTACGGTGCAGGGGGTCGGGTTCAGACCCGCCGTGTACAGGGCCGCCGAGAGGACGGGCGCCTCGGGCACCGTCCGCAACGACGGGTCGTCCGTCGTCATAGAGACGGACAAGGGGGACGAGCTGATCGGGGAGCTTCTCTCCGATCTGCCCCCTCTCGCCCGCATCACCAGCTTGGAGAAGCTTGATTCCGTCTATTCGGGGCCGGAAGGCTTCTCCATAATCCAATCCGAAGGCGCCGGCAGGGGCGCCTCCATCCCCGCGGACAGCGCCGTGTGCGACCAATGCGTCGCGGAGATCTTCTCGAACGGCAGGCGTTCCGGATACCCGTTCACCACCTGCACCTCGTGCGGGCCCAGATTCACCCTGCTCAGGGGGATGCCCTACGACCGTCCGTTGACATCGATGGACCGCTTCCCTCCCTGCCCCGAATGCGGGAGGGAGTTCTCCTCGCCGTCGGACCGCAGGTTCCACCATCAGACCATCGCCTGCCCGGCATGCGGACCCTCGTACCGTCTGATAACTAGGGACGGGACGACCGCAGAGGACCCTATCGGGAAGCTCGCCGTTCTCCTCGATGAGGGGAAGAGGGCCGTCGTCCAGGGATGGGGCGGAATGCACATCTGCTGCACCCTCGACAGGATAGACGACCTCAGGGAATGGTACGGCAGGAAACAGAAGCCGTTCGCCGTGATGGCGAGGGACCTCGACTCCCTCAGGAGATACGCCGAACCGACCGATGCGGAGATCGAACAATTGAGATCCCCCGGCAGACCCATCGTCCTGTGCAGGAAGATCCCCTCCGCGGAGACCGAATCGGCTTCCCCCGGACTCGACACCATCGGTATCTTCCTCCCGTACACCGGGATGCACCACATATTGTTCTCCAGATTGGAGCACGACGCGCTGGTGATGACATCGGCCAACCCTCCCGGCGAGCCCATGGCGGTGACCGAGGAGGAGGCGATGAGGATCGACGCCGATGCTTGGCTGCTCCACGACCAGGACATAATCAACAGGGCGGACGACACCGTCCTGAGGATGTACGGCGACAGGACGCAGTACATCCGCAGATCGAGAGGTTCTGTCCCTTACGGGATCGCCTGTCCCCCGGGCGACGTCGTCGCCCTCGGGGCGCAGGAGAACCTCACCGGATCCGTCGCATCAGGAGGGACCATCTGGCCCACCCAGCACATCGGCGACGGGGAGAAGATCGGCGTCCCGGAGTATCTCGAGGAGGCCGTGAGGACGCAGTTGAGATTCGTGGGATGCGAGCCTTCGGCGGTTGCCATCGACCTCCATCCCGGATACTCCAACAGGAAACTCGCTAGACGCCTGTCCGATGAGTACGGTGCGGATATCATCGAGGTACAGCACCATTGGGCCCACGCCGCTTCGCTGATGATCGAGAACTCCGTCGACAGATGCGTCGCCCTGACGTTGGACGGCACCGGCCACGGCGACGACGGCACCGCCTGGGGAGGGGAGGTGCTCGACGCCACATTCGACGGTTACGAGAGGGTCGGCCACCTCCAGGGCATCCCCCTGCTGGGATCCGAAAAGGCGCTCTACGACCTCAGGAGGCTCAGGTTCTCGATTGACGCCATCAACGGCGTCGAGAACCACGACTTCACCGACTCCGAATCTGCCGTCCTCATGAAACTGATGCCGAAGAGCGTGACATCCTCGTCCATGGGAAGGTTCCTGGACGCTATCTCCTACTCCCTCGGCATATGCCGGCACAGGGATTACGACGGAGAACCGGCCATGAAGGTCGAACCGTTCCTGAACAATGGACGCCTCATCGACGGATACGGAGTCCAAACGGAGAACGGCATCGTCATGACGGCCGAACTGTTCTCCCGTATCGATCGGAACCACAGGAGGGAGGACATCGCCTACTCCATGGTCCATAACGTCATGCAATCCCTCGTCGACATCGCCGCCGAACGGGCGGACGCCGAAGGCGTCCAACACATCGGATTGACCGGGGGAGTCTCATACAACGGAGCGATAGCCAGGATGTTCGAAGACATGGTTATATCCTCCCGCCACGTTCCTCTGATGCACAGGGAGGTCCCCAACGGGGACGGAGGCATATCGGTCGGACAGGCCGCCATCGCCCTGAGGAAGGTAACATGAGCAATCTCCTATTCGTCCTTCTCGACGGGGCCGAGGACGACCCGTGCCCGCAATTGGATGGCAGGAAACCGATAGACGTCGCCGAGATGCCCTTTCTGGAATCCAGGGTCAAGCACCGCTGCAGGACCACCGGCCGCGGGTACACCCAGCTGTTCCTCAACGAGTTCTTCACCGGCCACCCTCCCGAGATCGAGAGGGCCGCATTGGAAGCGATGGGCCTCGGATTGCCCATAAAGGACCCGAAAAGGGTAGCATACCGCCTCAGCCCCGCCAGGATCGGGGACGGGATGGTCCGCTGGTGCTACCACAACTCCGAGTTCAAGGACGAGCTCCAGGAGCGCGTCATGTCCCACATGGACATCCTCGAGCCCTACAACCCCGAGATTCAATTCTTCGTGGAGGGCCGCGCGGTCCTCACCATGGAATCCGACGATGTGCCGGTCACCCCGGCACCCCCGGTCGACGCCCCCTACAAGGAGATCAACGGTCCCCTCGGGGAGATGATAAAGGAGATCGCATCCGAGATGGGAGGCATCACCGAGTACCCCTGGGGATGCGGGCGCTGCGGGAAACAGTATCCCGGATTCTCCGGGATCAGGAAGCTCACCGCATTCTCCGACAGCCCCACGTCGCTTGGGATCTGCGCGTCCCTCGGCTACGACATCGACCTGATCTACGACCTCGAGGGTAGGTTCCCCAAAGCCAGGGAGGCCCTGAAGCACGGGGACGTGTTCCTGCACATCGACGAGGTGGACGAGTACAGCCACCAGAAGGACCCTTTCAAGAAGAAGGCCGTCCTGGAGCGCACGGACGAGCTGATGTCCGAGTACTTCCCGGACGCCGACCGCATAATCTACTTCGCAGACCACGGCACGTCCTGCGTGACGGGTGAGCACATCCTCACCGACGTGCCCGTCTGGACAACATTCGACATCGGCGCCAGGGAAGGGGAGATCCTCCCCCTCAAGGACCTGGTCCCGAGGATCCTCGAGCACAGGTGATACAATGGGATTCGAACTGCCGCCCTCTCTGGGCATATACGGGAACGAGAAGATCGCGAAGGACGTCCTCTCCAGGATCTGGGGGAAGCGCGGGGTGTTCACATGCACCGTCGCCAACACCAGGACGTCGACCATACCCGGACTCTCGGATGCCGGGGACACCCCGGAGCTCACCATGTTCACCGGCCCCGCGGATGCGGAGCTGCTGGTCAACGGCAAGACCACCTGCATGAAGGGGATCCCGATCAACCCCGGAGGAATCCCGACGCCGGCGACGCTGACGCTCGCCGCCCTTAGACTGTCGGGGATGCAGTACTTCATCGTCAACGGAGGGTGCTCCATCGTCCCCTACGTGCCGTTCTTCGACATGGGGGGCGAGTGCGGGGACTTCATCACGACCGGGAAAGCGGTAAAGAACGCCCGCACCGAGTTCGAGAAGGGAATGATGCTCGGTAAGCTCCTAGCGAGGTCCAACGACTTCGTCATCATCAGCGAGAGCTGCGCCGGCGGAACGACCACCGCCCTGGCGGTCATGAAGGCCATGGGCGTCCTCAAGGAGAACCTGGTGAGCAGCAGTTCGCCCAACAACCCCAAGGAGCTGAAGACCAAGGTGGTCAACGAGGCTCTGTCGGCCGCCGGGATCGAGCCCGGCGACATGAAGGACGATCCGCTCGGAGCGATAGAATGCGTCGGGGACCCCATGATGCCCGCGAACATCGGGATCGTGTGCGGGGCGGCGCCGTATGTACCTGTCATAGCCGGAGGCGGTACCCAGATGGGTGCGGTCATCGCCGGAGCCATCGCTCTCCACCCGGAGATCATCGGGAACCTGATCCAGGGCACCACGAGATGGCTGATGGACGACGTCAACTCCAGCATGAGGAAGATCGTCGATGCCATCACGCCGGATGTGCCGTCCGTCTACGCCAACGTCGATTACTCATCCAGTCCCTATGAGGGGCTCCAGGCCTACGAATGGGGATATATCAAGGAAGGCGTCGGATGCGGCGGATCCTCGGTCGGAGCGATAGCGATGTCCGCCGGAAGGATAACCGCGAAAGACCTGTCCGACAAGGTTGAGGAGATCTACAGGGAGATAATGGGCGACGCCCTCACTCTCTGAAGAAGCTCCTGGCGAGATCCAATTCCCTCGGCGTGTTCACGTTCACGGCCAGCTCGGGCCAGTTGGTGTCGAACAGGCACTCGTCGAGGTAATCCCCTTTCAATGTGCGCGGCCGGTTCATGATGCACAGGCCGGACAGGACCCAGTTGAAGCCCCTGTCCTCCCTGATGTAGGAAGGCGTTATGCCGATGCCGCGCACGGTCCTCTCATCCACCACGGCGATGGCCGATTCCATCACCCTCGGGTCGAAGTATTCTATGAACCTGTCCACGACGTCGGTCGTGAGAAGAGGAAGATCGGAAGGGCATGTCAGGACGTAATCCCCGTCCATGACCTCGAAAGCGGTGTGGAGATCGTCCATGAAGCTCTCGCCGGACGTGCGGATGGTCTCCGCCCCGATGTCCTTCAGGTACCGTTCGGTCTGAAGAGTGTGGTCGCTCACGGAAACGAGAACACGGTCGATGTGCTTCGAAGCTGTGAGGGCATCGAGCACCCTCCTGACCGTCGGGCGGTCGCCTATCATCAGCATCGGCTTCTCGATACCGCAATGCCCCATGCGGGTACCCTTCCCTCCCGCATTGATCAGGGCCTGCACTCAGACCACCAGTCCGAAGGCGATGACCATCACGAGCATGGATGCGAACCTCGCGATCTCGTGCGATGCTCCCAGGATGTCGCCGTTGACCATGCCGAATACCCTGTTGGCCCTGCGGGCCATGAGATATGCGGATACGATCGAAGCGATCATGCCGAGCACGACGACCGTGATGGCATCGAGAGGATAGATCCACTTGTAATCCACGATCCAGTTCGTCACGAGCATCCCCGCGACGGCGAACACGACGATCAGGACTATGGTGATCTCGCAGGACATCGCCATCGACCTGCCGTTGGTCTGTTCGACCTGCCTCCCGGCCATCCCGTTACTGGGAAGGCCGTAGCAGGCAGTGACGACTTGCGCGTTCTTCGCCAGCACCTCGGTGACCGGCGCGAGTATGATCAGGAATGCGAACGCCGCCGAGTACAGCGAGAAGTTCAGTAGTGTGACGATGAGCGCCACGCCGAGACCCCCGGCGCCGATAAGCGTATCCTTCAATGCGCGTACATGGTCGGCCTGTGTGCCTGCGACTATGGAACCGTCGCCGAAATCCGCCAGACCGTCGAAATGCAGGAACCTGCTCCCGAAGTAGACGGTCGCCAGTATGGTCGCGGCCGCGAACAGCGACGACGACAGGATCCCGTGGCGGGACAGCAGGATGAGCACTATCGCCTCGATGAATACGACCAACCCGATGAGGGCGCCCACCAGGGGGGCGAGGTCGAACTCCGAGTCCATGGCGTCCATGTCCTCCTGCGTTATGTCCTGCTGCCAGATGGTGAAGAATGACACCATCGCCTTGAGGGCGTTGCCGGCCATCGGCATCCCCCCGCTTTCTTCGATATCATGGTGATGATGCGATCCATGAGGGAACCCTCCTCCGGGACGTCCGTCCCGATCACGCGGGAAGCTTCGGAGAGGATCAATCCCATCTCCCCGTCGTTCCCGTCCTGGGCGACAGAATCCGCCCTATCGGCTGCGAACCATGCCAGGTCCAGCAGCGCGGAGACGTCCTCCCGGGAGAGGAGCGCCTCCAATCCATCATTATATGTTTCCGGGTCCGAACCCGAACCGGACATGCGGAGCAGCTTCCCCGCATCGAGCCCCATCCTGTCGAGGATCTTCCCCGGCGTCAGCGGGATGGGGTGCTCGTTCCTGATGTCCAGCGCGTATCCCACCGCTGCGGACACGGCCCTGGCGGATGCTATGCCGATTTTGGAACCGGTCCCGGTCCAGGATATGCCGTCTGCGCCTTCCGGCGATATGATCGCCATGGCATCGGAAGTGGTCCCGGTCTCCCTGAACCCGTGCTCGGCCATCGCCACCGATTTTGCCTCGACCAGGGGGATGAACAGGTTCACCTTCCCCTCCATGGTCATCGGAACCGACGAGACGATGCCGACGTTGATGGTCCCGGCCCTCATCTCCTCCGCCCTGCGCTTGGATACGGCGGAATTCTCGGGATAATCGCGGAGCTCCTCCCCCGCTATGACGTGGTTGCTCAATCCGGCGGTGGCGAAGGCCGCCGATTCCACCCCTTCGTAGGAGCATTCCTTGAGATTGAACACGTAGTCGACCTCGGCCGCGGTCATCATCCCCAGAGTATCCTCGGGCAATCCGAGGGAATCCCTGACGTGCATGGCATCGTAGACCGGATTGGCGCAGTCGTAGTCCTTGGGGACCTGCATGATGAACGCCGCGCTTATCCTCGACACGCCGCCGTTCAGCACGGCGCAGCTGAGTGACTCCATTTTCTCCGTGAATCTGACGACGCCCACGGGCCATCCGTCGACCTGTTCGATGCTCGTCGATGATATGTACTTCAGAATACCGACCCCCAGAATCCGAAGAGGGCGTCCTCGCAGAACATCTGCACCTGTATGCCGACGGTCCCGTAGAGGATCATGCACACGGTCAGCAGAAAAATCATCGAAGCTAATTCGATCAGCCTGCAGCATCTCTTGACGTCCTTCGTGGTGGGCATGGGTCCGTCCCCCATGACGTAGACCCCGCGCTTCTCCATCCTTATGCCGAGAACGGCGGCTGTGGCCGTCATTGACCATCCGCTGTTGGGGCTGGGAGTCTTGGTGTGCTCCGCCTTCGCCGCGGGAACGGATGCTCTCCAATCCATGCCGAGCAGGAGTCCCGCGAGAGCGATGAAATAAGGCGATACGCGCGACGTCAGGAATCCCAGGACGTCGTCGAACTTCGCCGGGAAGAACCCGATCCTGGAGTACTTCTCGTTGAGATAGCCCCACATCGCGTCCATCAGGTTGGCGCACCTGAACATGACCGCACCGGGGAGCCCGAATATGCCGAAGTACAGCATCGGCGAATATGCGCTGTCCACCAGGTTCTCCGATACGGTCTCGCAGCATGACGATGCCACGTGCTCCGCGTCCATCCCCTTGGTGTCGCGGCTGACGATCATCTGCACGCGCGCATCGGCCTGCTCCAGATCGCCGGAGTCCAGCGCATCGCAGATCGGGTCGCAGTGCTTCCTGAAGGAGAAGATCGCGAAGGATATCTTGAAAACGAAGGCGGTGGCGATTATCCAGCAGGCCTCCCCGATCTCAGGGGAGATCTCGGACACGCCGATCCTGAAGACGGACGTTATGCAGAGCCCGATGGCCGAGAACAGGATGAAAACCAGGAGGTACGACAGGAACCCGACGACGGTCGCCTTCCGGGACCCGCGGTCCCGCACCCTCCTGTCGATGGCGGACAGGATGTTCCCCATCCACCTCAGGGGATGGACGGAATTGGGCACCTCGCCCACGAACCTGTCGATGAGCAGGGCGAGAACGACGATGAGGATCGCGTCGAACCACGGTTGCATCGGCTCACCCGTTCAGGACGGAATCCACGGCTGCGACGAAGCGGCAGTTGCGCTCCTTGTCCTTGACGCTGTATCTGACGTACGCGGAGAACTGCGGGCCGAAGGACGAGCAGTCCCTGACCGCTATCCCGCGTGCCATCATCCTCGATTTGAACTCGGGAGCGTCCATCCCGATGGATTCCAGCGAATTGAAGTAGAAGAACGAGTCGGACACGTCCCCCGCGGGGAATCCGATCTCCTTGAGCGCGGAGTTCATGGCCTCCGATTCCTCGGCCATCACGCCGGCGGCGTGGTCCACGTGGTCGCGGCAGTCCCTGAGCAATGCAATGGCCACGGCCTGCTCGATCTGCCCCACGTTCCATGTCATGCGGACCTTGTTCATCGCCTCCGCCAGATCCGGGCTGGCCATGCCGAACCCGATCCTTATGCCGGGGATGGCGTACGATTTGGTCAGGGACGATGCCACGACGAGGTTGTTGAAGCGGGACACCATGCCGGAGAGCGTGTTGTCCACGTATCCGGGCACCAGTTCCAGCAGGGTCTCGTCGAGGAACACGAGCACGCCCATCTCCTCGCACTCCCTCACGATGCGGACCAGCTTGTCCTTGGGCTCGATGCGCCCGGTGGGGTTGTTGGGGTTGCAGATGTAGACCGCTTTCGCGCCGACCGCCTTGCGGAGCAGCTCGTCTGCGTCTATGCGGAAATCGTCCTCCGGGCGCAGCTCGATGTTGTCGATCTGGGCCCCGACGATCCTGCACTGTTGGGTGTATTCGGCGAAGCTCGGACAGGGTATCACGACCCTGTCGCCCCTCTCGAAGAAGGCGTTGGGAACGCATCTGATTATATCCGAGGACCCGGCGCCGACGACGATGCTCTCCTCCGCCACATCGAAGGCCTTGGAGATGACATCCTTCAGCTCCGCGCAGGAATCGTCGGGGTAGTGACCCACGCCCTCCAGCGCGGAAAGGACGATCTCCGCCAGGCATTCCGGCGGTCCGAAGGGATTGAGATTGTGGCTGTAGTCCTCGACTCCCTCGGTCCTCCAGGCCTGTCCGCCGTGGACCGTCTTAGGGAGACCCAGGAGCTCCTTCCTGGGGGTTATGCGTCCCTTCATGCTACGCCATAAGCAGGTATGCCGTATATAACAGGTACAAGAACTGGCACCTTCGTGCCACGCCGGTATCGCGAGAGCGGGCCCGCCGGGATTCGAACCCGGGTCTGAGGCTCCGGAGGCCCCCATGCTATCCAAGCTATACTACGAGCCCAATGAGCTTTTGGAGTTTGAGAGAACTTGGTGCCGGGGAGGGTTTCTCCCCGGCGGATCCTGTGCCTCCGATTGAGAGGGTGGAGGCGGAAGAAGATGTTCTCGTTACGGGTTCACTGCTTGTTGGTGAACTCGGTGTATCCGCAGTGGCCGCAGGCGACGCGGTCGCCGTGGGTGGCCATGAACACGCCGGGTCCGCACTTGGGGCAGACGGGCTTGGTCCTGACGAGCTTGTCGCCCTCGACCTTGTAAGCGTCCTTCTTCGAAACGACCTTGGGTGCCGCTCCCTTCTTGGCTGCCATTCAAATCACTCCTCTGCAGGGGCCTCGGCTTCCGCCTTGGGGGCCTCGATTCCGTTCCTCTTCAGGAGGTACTCCCTCTCCAGCTTGAGCGCCGCGTCCTTGGAGTCGTACACCTTGGCGTACCCCTTGGACTTCCCGGTGCCGTAGACGGACTCGACGGTCGTGACGACGACGCAGTCCCTCTTGGCCTTCATCTGCTTCGCGACCTCTTCGGCCACGGCGTTCCTTCCGGGGGTGGGCTCTCCGACGTGATCGAGGACGAAGTAGACCTCGGTCCTCTGGTAGAGAGGATTCGCTTTCTTCTCTGTGATTTCCATCTTCATTCCAATTCCTCCATTACGGACAGGAGCTCCTTGGCCCTGTCCCTGGCGAGATCATCGACCTCGATGACCATCATGCATCTCCCGGGCATGCCGTAGACCACGCGGTAGCCGTCGGGTGCGAGGACCAGACACGGCAGGACCGCCAGATCCTCCTCCCCTTCGACCCTCACGAGTCCGACACTTCCCTCGATGCCCCTGCGGACCGCCCCCGCCATTTCGGCGGTGATCGTGCCTGCCGGGTTGACGACGTCCTCCTTCGGCTCGTCCTCGACGAGCCTCGCGAAGTCCGTCATCTCGCGGCGCTCGGTGAAGCCGTCGTACACCGACAGCCTCGGCCTGACGCCGTGCTCCCTGAACGAGAGGGACACGACATCCCCCACGGTCAGATAAATCGTTTCATCCTCAATGGAGTCGAGCTCCGAATCCGGCATCTCCCTCCCCAGGGGCTCCTTGAAGGCATCCCTTTGGGATTCGGGCAGAGTCAGATCCCTCTCGAACATCCGTCTCAGCGTACCTTGAGGGCGTACCTCCCGTTGGAGGTGATGCCCATCTTCTTGGCGATCTCGGACTTCTCGAAGTCGGTGACCACGAGGAATCCCTGCCACTCTTTGGACGTCTGTCCTCCGCAGCGGGGGCAGGTGTCCTCCTCGCAGACGAAGCTGCACTGCTTGCAGGCTCTGAGAACGGGTCCTGCCATCAGGCCTCACTCTCCGTCTTCGCCTTGTCCTTGAGCTTGTTGCGGTCCTCGGCGATCCACTCGAGCTTCCCGAGGCCGGGCTGGCGCATGGTCAGTCCGATCTTGCTGTCCTGCGGGTTCTTCTCGTTGAGGTCGATGCTGACCACCCTGGCCTTGACGATGTCGCCGACGGCCAGGAACCTGCCGGTCTCCTTCCCGACGAGCCTCTGGTTGGCCTCGTCGATGTCGACGCGGTCGTCCATTATCTGGCTCACGTGGAGCAGACCGTCGAGCGGACCGAACCTGACGAAGGCGCCGAACTTGAGGATCTCGACTACGACACCCTCGACGACCTCGTTGTCCCTGGGCTTGAAGACCACCTGCTCGAATTTCACGGTCTGGTAGACCGCGCCGTCACCGTGGACGATGCGTCCGGGGCCCTCGGCCCTGACGTTCTTAATGAGCACGGTGAAGGTCTTGTCGCCCTCGGCGAGACGGCCCTCGTAGGTCTCCCAGGTGAGACTGCTGACAACCTTCTCCGGATCGTCGCCCAGCTCGCAGGGAGGGATGCGGATGACCTTCTCTACCTCGTTTATCATGTACATGGCAGGTCCTCTCGAATGTGCCCGACTAACACGGACTCCTATATAAGCGTAAGGTCCCTATTATAACGCGTGCGATGGCCTCGGAAGGGACCGACGTGCGATCCGCTCTCCTCGGCTAGTTCGGAGAGGGATTCGTCCCTCACGGTGCGCCCGCAGATCACGGATGCCGCCCTCGGCGTGCCGTCCGAATCGAGATAGCCGGCGCCGAAGGTGACGACCGGATTCAGAACCCCGACGCCCGTGGCGACGGAGGCGTTCCTCGCACCCATGTCGCAGCACAGTGCCAGCACCAGATCGGAATCCTTCTTGGACTCGGCCATCTGCGACGCCTTGGACATGAAGCAGCACGCCGAGGAGGACACGGTCCCGACTACCTCGATGCCGTCCTTCGAAAGCCTCTCCGCCAAAGCCTCCGCGGCCTCCCTGCCGCCCAGACCGTTGCAGAATCTGGCACATGTGTTGCAGGTCCATACGAGGACCCTGTGCCCCTCGAGATCGGGCAGGAGATCGTCGTATCCGCGGTCGCGGGCCATTATGATCATGACGCTCCGGATGGCGAGGGTTCTCTTATAGGGTTCTACCGACGGTTGCGGGGACATTTCATATACAAGCGGCCTCTAGACGGGCCAAGTGAGCGATTATGTCAGAGAAGCTCGAACTGATACCCGTAGAGGACATCAAAGTCACCAAAGGAATGACCGTCGACGGAATGCTGCGCGCCATGGGCCGCGCGGGCGGATTCACCGCCCAGAAGCTGGCCGACGCCACCGACATCGCCGAGGCCATGGTCACCAAGAAGGGCTGCCTCAGGATCCTGTCGTTCCCGGCCTGCATCATGGCCACCGGGACCCGCGGGGTCATCGTCGACATGGTCAAGAACCACATGGTCGACCTGATCATCACCACCTGCGGAACCCTGGACCACGACCTCTCCAGGACCTTCGCCGCCTACTACAAGGGCGACTTCATGATGGACGACGCCATGCTGAGGGACGAGTACGAGATCAGCAGGCTCGGGAACGTCCTGGTCCCCGACGCGTGCTACGGCATCGTCCTCGAGGACGAGCTCCTCCCCATGTTCGACGAGATCTTCGAGGGCAAGGACTCCATGACCACCCACGAGATCATCGACCAGGTCGGCGCCCGCCTGGACAACGAGGACTCCCTCCTGTACCAGTGCCACAAGAACAACGTCCCCATCGTGGTCCCCGGGATCACCGACGGATCCTTCGGCTGCCAGCTCTGGATGTACTACCAGACCCACAGGAAGCTCAGGATCGACCTGTTCGGCGACGAGCAGATGCTGTCCGAGATGACCAACGACGCGGAGTTCACCGGCGCCATCATCATCGGCGGAGGGATCTCCAAGCACCACGTCATCTGGTGGAACCAGTTCAGGGGCGGTCTCGACTACTGCATCTACCTGACCACCGCCGAGGAGTACGACGGATCCCTGTCCGGCGCCCGCATAAGGGAGGCCGTCTCCTGGGGCAAGGTCAAGGAGGACGCCAAGAAGATGACCGTCGAGGGCGACGCCACCATCTCCCTGCCCCTCATCTACGCCGGTCTGGCGGAGAGGCTCCTCTGAACATGCCCAAACTCCTGATCCTCCCCGGGGACGGCCCCGGCTCGGAATACGCGGAGGCGGCCGGCAGGGCCGTCTCCAACGCCTCCGATTCGGTGGAGGTCGTCACCGGGGACATCGGGTTCCCCGCCTACGAGAGGTACGGCGAGTATCTCCCGTCGGAGACCCTCGACCTGGTCAACGAGTGCCCGGTCGTCATATGCGGACCGACGGAACCGGCGGAGGACATCCCCGACCCGCGCTCCGCCCTCCTCAACCGTCTGGACCTGTTCGGGAGGTCCAGGAGGTTCAGGACCCTGGCGGAGGGACTGGGAACACCCGGGACGGACATCACCGTCTGGGGGAGCTGCGCCGGACCCTCCGGGGACATCGCCGAGACTCCCGACGTGGACGGCGTCACCATCTCGAAATACATCCGCTCCGCGTTCTACTCGAGGATGATGGGCGCCGCGCTCTCCGACATGGAGGTCAACGGCATGACCCGCGCCGTCTGTCTGGCGCAGACATCGCTGTTCCCGGATTCCAGCAGACTCTTCTTCGATTCCTTCGACGCCCTGTTCGGGACGGACGGGGGATCCCACATGGAGATCGGCGACTGGCTCGCCGACGTGTTCGTCCATCCTTCGGACTACCAGTGCGTGGTTGCGGCCGACCTGTATCTGACATCGGCCGACGGCGCCGCCGCCGGACTCACGGGAGGACCCCAGCTCGCTCCGGCCAGATACGTGGGGGAGGGCATCGAGGTCATCCTGCCGGGATGCCCCGAGGGCTCCCGCACCGCCGATCCGGTATCGTGCATGCTGTCCGCTTCGCTGGCCCTGTCCGACATGGGCCTGAGGGACGAATCGGACCGCGTCCTCGAAGCAATCATGAGGACCTTATCGGAGGACGGCTCCCTCCCGTCGCCTGAGACGGCCACCGGTTTCCTGACCCGCGTCCTGTCCAAGATCTGACGGGATTGTTTAGTACCAGCTACGGCGTTCACGTAGACATGAAAGACGCTGGACACAGGGAGGCCGTGGAAGCCGCCCTGTCATTCGAACAATGCGGGAGGACGCCCGTCAATAATTTCGCGGTGGTCACCGCCGCCCGCTACGCCGGGAAGACGGTCGACGAAGCCCGCTGGGACCCCCGCATATCCGCGGAGGTGGCGGTCGACTACGCCATGAGGACGAAATCGGATTTCGTCAAGCCCGTCCTCGATTCCCAGGTGCCCCTGCAGGACCTCGGCATGAAGGTCAAGTTCCCCGAGGACGACTACGGCAGCGTCCCGGGACACATCGTGGAGACCGCCGAGGACGTGGACAAGCTTCACATCTTCGACCCGGACAACGCCTCGGAATGCCCCGGATTCACGAAGATCCGCGAATCCCTCTCGATCACCGCATCGATCCTCCCGGAGGATCTGCACATCTGCGGGCTCTCCTGGGGGCCGATCACCACCGCCGGGTACCTCATGGGAGCGGAGAACATGATGTTCGCCACCCTGGTGGACCAGGACCTGGTGAAGAAGCTGGTCGCCAAATCCGCCGAGCTCGTCTCCGCCATGGAGACGTCCATGATCGAGAGCGGGGCGACGGTCATGTGGATGGCCGACCCCACGTCGTCGGAGGACCTGATCTCGCCGGACATGTTCGACGAGTACTCCAAGGCCGGGATCAAGAAGGTCATAGACGACGTGAAGGCCATGAGCGATGTGCCGACGTTCGTTCACATCTGCGGGAACACCGTGGACACCATCAGCCACCTCTTCGAGACCGGGGCGGACTGCCTGAGCTTCGACCATGCCGTCAATCCCGCCAAGGCGAGGGCCGCGGCCGGGAAGAAGCTGGCCCTCATGGGCAACGTGGACCCCGTCAGGGTGATCATGTCCGGCACCCCGGAGGAGGTCAGGGCCCACTCCTACCGCATAATAGACGATGCGGGGCAGGAGGGCGGACTCATACTCGCGCCCGGATGCGAGACCCCCATTTCCAGTCCGTTCGAGAACGTTCTGGCCATGGGAGAAGCTGGCATAACATATTGGCAAACAAAATCATTATAAAGAGGGGGACCTTCCCCCGATTTACTGCAAGGGTAGTCAAGCATGGCCAACGACGCTAGCTTGAGGGGCTAGTCCTTAGTGGTCCGTGGGTTCAAATCCCATCCCTTGCACTCATCCTTTAACATCCATCCGGCTCAGCCGTCAGGCTGACCTTTCTCGGAATCCGTCCCGTCCACTGTCGATAGGAATCCGGCCAAGGCATTCCACCCGTCCTCCGTACCGAGATCGAGCTCCATTCCGACATCATCCCTCAGAAGCACTCCATACGTCATGGTGGAGTCGACCTCCAGAACCGTGCTAGTGCCGTCCCATTCTATGGACAAACCCGCTTCCGTCGTCGGGAAAATGTACGGAGGATCGCAACCCTTCACGCAGCACACGTATGCCGAAGCGAACCTGCGGAGCGAGCCACTATCGAATTCCTTGTCACCGCCTTCTCCGGACCACCCGGGTTTCAGACGGACGATCTCCTCTATCCTCGCCTTCACGTCGCGGGGCGGGA
>CAVABN010000026.1:0-20698 GCA_963586845.1 Bifidobacteriaceae bacterium | reverse complement strand
CGCAGGTGCCCAGGACGGGCATGCCGTCGGATATCATCCCGCGGAGGCGGTCGAGCATCCCGAGGTCGAGCACGAGCTTCCCCATGACGGTGCTCTCCCCTCCGGGGATGACGAGGGCGTCCATGCCCCTGTCCAGATCGGCGGCCTTGCGGATCTCGAACCAATCCGCCCCCAGACGGGAGAGCACGGCCTCGTGCTCGGCGAACGCCCCCTGGACGGCCAGGACGCCCACGCGGCTCATTGTCCGCGCTCCGCCATGCGGATGTTCTCGAGCTTGTCGATCTCGTCCTTGTTGATGCCGACCATCGCTTCCCCGAGGTCCTCGGAGACCTCCGCCAGGACCTTCGGGTCGTTGTAATCAGTCACAGCTCTGACGATGGCGGCCGCCCTCTTCTCCGGGTTGCCGGACTTGAAGATGCCGGATCCGACGAATACGCCCTCTGCGCCGAGCTGCATCATGAGCGCTGCATCCGCAGGCGTGGCCACCCCTCCGGCGGCGAAGTTGACCACCGGGAGCCTGCCGTTCTCGTGGACGTAGAACGCCAGGTCCACGGGGACCTGGATCCTCTTGGCGTACTCGTAGACCTCGTCGTCGCTGATGGCGGCGAGCTCGCGGATCTGCCTGTTCATCGCCCTCATGTGGGATACTGCTTGAACGACATCCCCGGTCCCGGGCTCGCCCTTGGTCCTGATCATGGAAGCGCCCTCTCCGATGCGCCTGAGCGCCTCGCCGAGGTCCCTGGCTCCGCAGACGAACGGGACCTTGAACGCCTTCTTGTCGATGTGGTGGACATCGTCGGCGGGGGACAGGACCTCGCTCTCGTCGATGTAGTCGATCTCGATGGCCTCCAGGATCTGGGCTTCGACGAAGTGCCCGATCCTGCACTTCGCCATCACGGGGATGGAGACGGCGTTCTGGATGCCCTTGATCATCTTGGGGTCCGACATCCTCGATACCCCTCCGGCGGCACGGATGTCCGCCGGGATCCTCTCGAGGGCCATGACCGCGCATGCCCCGGCATCCTCGGCGATCCTCGCCTGCTCGGGGGTGGTCACATCCATGATCACACCTCCCTTCAGCATCTGGGCCAGTTCTTTGTTCAGTTGATAGCGGTCGTTGCTCTCGGACATATTGTCATCCTGTCGCCACGAGGCGACTTTTCGCGGAACCCGCGGAACGTATTTAACAAATTTCCCAGAAGGAAAGGGGGAAATATCCCCCTGTTTCTCACCGCTCCTCAGCGGCCTCGGAGACCATCTCGACCCCGTACAGCGGGTCCTCCGGTCCCCTCTCCCTGAAAGTGGCCAACAGAATGACGGCCAGGACCGCGAACGCCAGCATCAGCCCCCATACGGCGCTGAAGTTCTCCAGCGTGTACGTCTTGCCGATCATCCATCCTGAAACGGTGGTGCCCACGCTGGCCCCCAGGAACAGGAAGATGTTGGCCGCCGATACGGCTGTTCCGGCTATGGCTATCGGATACCACTCCTTGATGGACGCGAAGGTCAGGGTCATGAACCCGCCGAAGAACCCGAACAGGAAGCTCACCGTGAACCAGAACCAGTAGCTGTCCACATCCCCGGCCAGGAAGAATATGACGGCCCAAATGACTGCGAAGGCCGACGTCCCCAGGAACATGGCCTTCTTCTTCGATCTTATGATGCCGCGGGTTGTCATCGCCCCGATGGCCACGGTGCTCAGGATCTTCCCGATACCGAGGGCTGTGACCATCCATGCGGCGGACAGGGCGAAGCCGTAGACCGAGTTGAAGTACTTGACCGCCCAGGTGCCCTGGAAGACCATGATCGACCCGTAGACCAGGAAGTACGCCAACGCGCAGGGCCAGAACCTCCTTCCGCCGGAGTACACGATGCGGAGTCCGCGGAGCACCGGGATCTTGGCCGATGAGGATTCCTCCACCTTCCCTCCGACGGACCTCTCCACGTCCTCGGTGGACGGGAGGCCCCTCTGGGACGGGTGGTCCCTTATCACGATGACGCAGACCATGGCGAGCAGGAGGGTCACGATCCCCAGTATGAGGAACACGTCCCTCCATCCGACGGCGTCGGCGAGGACGCTCAGCGGTCCGCTGGCGGCTATCGCACCGACGTTCCCGACGGCGATGACCACGCCGCTCAGGACGGCGAAGTCCTTCTTGGGGAACCAGACGGAGATGAGCTTCATCAGCGGAACGTAGACGACGGCCATACCGGCAGCTATGAGCATCTTCCCGAGGACCATCATCCAGAACTCGTCGCCGGCGAAGGTGATCAGCGATCCTATCGAGGCTATCACGAGGAAGGTCGAACATGCCGCACGGGGTCCGAACCTGTCCGTCAGGAGACCGCAGGGGATCTGCATCGCGGTGTAGGTCCAGAAGTAGGCGCTGCTGAGGGTCCCGATGGTCCCCCCGACCTCCTCGACGATGTCGGATCCCACGATGCTGACGGACAGCCGGTGGAAGTAGACGAAGAAGTAGGCGATCGTGAGCGTGAGGAAGACCGCCCATCTGTGCCTCCAGAGGCGGTCCATGACATCCTTGGTGTATCCGGTGTCTGTCACGGCCCCGACTCGGAGACCGACTATTTAACAAGATATGTGATCGGAACGGCTCGGACAAGGTACTCCCAGGCATCATTATGTACCAAAAAGGTACTCGTCTGTTTTTCATCCGTGCGGTTTCGGACAGAAAAACCGCGGACGCGACACCCTTTATGATTCGAATCAAATGTACGAACTGTGAAGACCATTATCTATCGGAGGGTGCATCCATCCCGGGGTTGCACCACATGATCTTCTTCAATCCGTTCAAGACGAGAAGGACAGTCGCCGAACTGATCGAGGACCTGCGTCCCGTCGCCGAGGCGTACGGCCTCCCGGAAGCGTACATCTCGTACGACTTCATGCGGGACATGGCTACCGACAGGCCGGAATGGGTCTTCGTGAAGTACCCCGTCCTCGGGGAATCGCTCCGGGAGCGGAACCCGGAGTTCCGCCAGGAACTCAGGGAGAGGTTCGAAGGGCAGGTGGTCCCTTTCGCCATCCAGGACAACTTCCAGAACCTGGCCTTCGCCAGGGAGCATGATATCCCGCTGTTCGCTTCCATCCCGTCCGATCCCGGGATCTCCGGCGACGAGGGCATGCTCCGCGATGTCTGCAGGTCTCTGGCGGAGACCTTCGAGGACATCGAAGACGCGGTCAGACCCATCGTGGATTCCGGCGCGGACGTGTTCGGGCACGACCTCGACGGCACCGTCCGCATGCGTCTGAGCTCCGACTTCTCCTGCATCTACAGCGGATGCCTGTATCTGGAAAGGTACCACAGGGACAGGTTCAGCGACGATTCGCTGGCGTTCATCCGCAACATGAGGTGGATCTGCTCCTGCGGCCACGGGACCTCCGGGGACGCGATGCTGTTCCTCCATGCGGCGGCCGACGGCATCCCCCTCCTGAGGGACCCGATGATGGCCGGACTCCGCGACATCCTGAACGCGGACCCCTGTCCGGAGCGATCGGGCGCGTTCCGAAGGTTCCTCCGGCCGTTCAGGAGGGATTCGGAACCGTCTTTATCTACCACAACGGCGTTACGGTCGCTCATATGAACGCTATGGGCAAGGGGGACGACCCGTTCGAATGGGCCAAGTTCGTCATCCGCAACAGGGACGACCGCGGCTACGTCGAGGCGTACTCCGTGTTCATACGCGAGGCCAGGACCGGCAACCCCGAGGCGCATTACTGCCTCGGACTCATGTTCGCCAGGGGCCAGGGGATCGACAAGGACTATCCCGCGGCGCTGTCCTGGTTCACCAAGGCATACGACATGGGTTTCCTGAACGCGGGCTACTTCCTGGGCAAGATGCATCTCATGGGTCTTGGGACCCCCAAGGACGCCTCCAAGGCCGAGAAGCTCTTCAGGTCCGTAGCCGACCGCGATGCCAGGGCGACCTACGAGCTCGGTCTGCTGAACTTCACCGGCAAGGACAAACCCCGGGATCTGAAGGCATCGGCATCCTGGATGGAGAGATCGGCGGATGCCGGGAACCCCGAAGCGCAGTTCATCCTCGGACAGTTCTACAAGGCCGGCGCCGGGGTCCCCAAGGACATCCCGAAAGCCGTCGATTGGCTGAAGGCGGCAGCCCTCAACAAGCACAAGGGCGCCCAGATCCTCCTGGGGAACATGTACCGCATCGGCGACGGCGTGGGCGTGGATGTTCAGGAATCGGACCGCTGGTACGACATGGCCGACGGCAGGATCTACAAGCGATCGGAAGCGCTTCAGCACCGATTCCATCTCGAGACGATCCTCGGAGATACGATGTGACAGACCAGAAGAACGGATTCAATCCACGCCGCATTCCTTGTGGGTGCCTGTGTTTATGGCATACAGGACGAGTTCACGGTCATCGTACTGGTAAACGAGGACCCAATTGCTGTTTCTTCCTCCTATGTGACATTCCATGAGACCTTTCTTATCGCCTTTGAGTTTATGCGGGTGAGCGCCACTGGGCAGACGACCCCCCTGTAGCAACTTCAGAACGACATAATCCAACTCGATCAGATTCGCGCCCCTTGCGAACATCCTCTCGCGACCTTTGAGATATGCGGGCTTTTCCACCAGTGCGTACTTCGTGTTCCCGTAGTCCATCTTGACGGGTTTCCGATTCTCAGAACGGGTATGGCCGCCGTAATAATCCGATTCGGGATCATTGCGAGGATTGTACGCCTCGTCCATCATCTTCCATACTTCTTCGACCTGAGCCTTCGTCTCGTCGTCGAAATGAGTCTTGCGATAGAACGGCCAAAACTGGATGGGTCTTCTCTTGGATCTCACGATTCTCGATACATCACCGAGTATTAATCCGCTGCCGTCGCTCCCGCTACCGGAGTGATTCGTAACATCGATCAGGACCAGATGGCCCCGTTATTACGCAACCTCACAGCAATCACCGTCGAAACAGGGGCGGAAACTCAGAAACGCTTCAGCACCGATTCCATCTCCGACATGTCCATATCCGGCAGGAGGACCATCTCCCCGGGGCACCCGTCGCATTCCCGGATCTCCTTCTCCAGCCATTCCACGTCGTGCCATTCCCCGGACTTGTATCCCGCCTTCTCGAACCTGCCGACGGTCCTGAAGCCCATCGCCCGATGGAAGGATTCGCTCGGTCCGTTGGGGATGGTGACGCACGCGAACACGCGGACGACGCCCTGCATCCCGAGGATAGCGATGAGAGCCTCGTACAACCTGCGTCCGATCCCGGAACCGCGGCATCCGCGGTCGACGTACACGGACAGCTCGGTGCTCCATGCGTATGCGGCGCGCTCCTTCAGCCTGTGCGCGTAGGCGTAGGCGCAGACCCTGCCGTCCTCCTCCCATACGATCCACGGGTGCTCATTCAGGATGCCTTCGAGCCTTCCGCGGAAATCTTGTTCCGTGGGGACCTCGGTCTCGAACGTGATCGTCGTGTCGATGTATTCGGCGTAGATGGCCAGCATCGCGGGCACATCGGCGGGTTCCGCCATCCTGATGGACATCGGTCGGGCGATTGGTTCCACGTACAAATAGTGCGACATGTCTCCGTCAATCGCAATATTATTAATTCATCGCTGAATGGTCAGACTGGATCGGAATGTTCGATTACGGCAAGGTGGGTATTGTCATCGATAGGATCGTCAGGGAGACGGATCCCCGCGTCATCATCATATTCGGCTCGATGGCCCGTCGCGAAGCGAGAGATGACAGCGACCTCGACCTGCTGGTGGTCTTCGACCGTGTGGAGAACCGGACCGAATGCTTTGTCGGGGTTGCGAGGCAATTCCTTGGGTTGGACATCCCTTTCGACATCGTGGTGATGGACTACGACGAATTCCTCCGGCACATGGAGAACGAACTCTCGTTCACCCGTGAGATCGTGACCACCGGAGAGGTTGCCTATGTCCGCGGGATCGATTCGGAAACTTCTTCGGGACACGATGCTGCTGAACAGCGACCCCGAATGGCGTCTGTGAAGAGGATGGAATGACTACCGAACCCCGAATGTTCGAATACATCAAGAGGACCTTGACGGCGGAAGTGATCGGGAATCTCGTGGTAAGCAGAGGATGGTCCGAGGACGAGGCAATCTGCAATTTCATGAAGTCCACGGTCACGACCACCTGAGCATCGAGAAGACCAAGGTCTGGCATTTCAGCGCGAAGGCCCTCTCGGAATTATACGATGATGAGCTCAACGGACACCTGGTCTGGCCGGAGGAGCCATGAACGAGATGAGCGCCTTGGAATTCAAGGTCTACTGCATCGAGGAGTTCCGCAAGAAGCACGGTATGACAGCGCCCGAGACGGTCGATCTCTTCGACAGGTATGGTGTATTCAAATTCTTGGAACTCCCGGCGATGCAATGGCAATCCCTGGAGAATTCCGTCCTGGACATAGAGGAGTTCATCGAAGCCCGCTACCGAACTGGATAAACGCGTAGGGAACCGCAACATCCAGACTATGAACATTATAACAAAGTCATATCAGTTCTCTTAATCACAGAAGAAGATTCGACGAACTATGTTTTAAACAATTGAAAAAATCATGAAATAAAGACCGCCTTATTCGATATTCCGGGTGTTTTCGGAGTGAATGGATGTCTGGAAAAGACGGAATCTGCTCTACAATTCTTAATTGCCGAAAAGAAGCCCGAACCCCTGATATCGACCGACGGAACATCGCCCGGACGTTCCTCGATCCGGGTACGGGGCCCTATCCTATGACCTCCGCTCCGGACTACTCCGCCGACAGGCTGTACTGCTACCGCTGCGGACACTACTGGAAGGCGCGCTCCGCCGGACTCCCGAAGACCTGCCCCCGCTGCGGATCCTCCAGATGGAACGACCCGGTCCGGCGCGAAGCGACCTGCAGGTTCTGCGGGCACAAGTGGAGCATGAACGCCCTGGACGAACCCTGCCCGGGATGCTGCCACACCATCTTCGAGGCGCCGGACCCGTCGGTCCGCCACTGCAACCGCTGCGACCACGAATGGCACCTCAGGACGGACAACGAACCCGCCAGATGCCCCCTGTGCAAGAGCACGAAATGGAACGCGCCGCGTCCGGTGCGGAACACCTGCCGCGTCTGCGGGAACGTGTGGATCGGGGGAGGTAACCGTCCGCAGAGATGCCCCTCCTGCAAGAGCACCCTGTGGGACAGGAACCCGGTGCGCGTGCAATGCAAGGTGTGCGGGCACAAGTGGACCGTCAAGGGCGACAGGATGTCCGGCAGCGTGAGGAAATGCCCCAGCTGCCATTCCGCCCATTGGATGGAGCCCCCCGCCATAGACCGCTGCGGACTCTGCGGATTGAACTACATCCGCCGGTCGGAATCCTCGCTGCTGTGCCCCGGATGCCGTGGGAATCCCGGATTCAGAGCGCAGAAGTGCGGGTTCTGCGGGATGAACTGGGGTTCGGCGGACGGGGCGGAGGTCTGCCCGGGATGCGGGCGCCCGGTCGGTCCCTGCGACGACAGGTACATGACGGTCTGGTCCGACGGGCTGCACACCCTCCAGTACGCGTACATGGACGGCCAGGCGTGCATCTACCTCTGGGAGGACGGGAGGCCCATCGCCGTGTCCTACTTCCACGACGTCTGCGCCAGGCTCGGGATGACGCAGGGCGGATTCATCGACGCTCTCAACGAGGGGTCCCTGAACGCCGACATGCGCGACCTCGTCCGGGACCTCTACGAGCACCGCTTCGGGTACCTCAAGAACGTGGAGTACTTCGTCAAGCGCCTCGGGCTGTCGGAGGAGGATGCGGTCATCCTCTCCATACATTTCACGGGCATGTGCCCCGAGGCCATCGCCCTGTACCTCAACCGTCCGTTCAAGGAGATACGCCTGGCCTTCGACAGGATAATGGTCGCCTACGAGGGCTCCGGGATCCTGGTGGACGACGACGTGTTCACCGACGACCCCTTCCGGTACTACCGACGGCGCCCCCCGTTTTCCGGATGTCTGCGCGATTGTGCTGATAAGCTAGTTAATAACGGACCAGATGGAAGATACATCCAATCGAGGTGTGAACGTGCCGGACGAGACTACCATTGCATTAGAGGACGCTGCGACGCAGATCTCCGAGACGACCCTCCCGTTCGATGTGGATGTGCCGGGTCTGTCCCGCCAATGCGTATGCCCCCATTGCGGAGGCGGTTTCGGACTGGACGACATCGTATCCGTACCCGAACCGATAGAATTCGACTGCAGGTGCGTGTGCTGCGGCCACATATGGAGGAGCCGCACCGCCGAGCCTTCCAGATGCCCCGAATGCGGGACGACCGGATGGAAGTACAGATCCGGCCCCTGCACCTGCAAACGGTGCAGCCACGAATGGGTCCCGCGGGCGAGAGGCCGCGCGCCGTCCAAATGCCCCAACTGCAAGAGCACGGACTGGTCTGATGACATGACGATGGAAAGGGCCCCCATGCCGCCCGTGGACAGGCCGGAGATCCTCCGCCTGGCATGGATCCTGAAGAAGTACGGACAGGGGATGGGATGCATCCAGATCGCCTCGAGGAGCGGTCTGGCCCTGTTGGACGTTATAAGGATCGTGAGGGACGAGACGGGGACGGAGGAACCCGAGCTGCGACGCCGTCCGGACCGATATCCGATCACAGTTCCGGTCGGGGACCGGAATCGGAGATGAAGAGATGAACGCCAAGATCGTCGCCTTGGTCCTCGTCGCGGTCGTCGTGGCCGGTGGGGCCGGGGCATACATCGCCCTCAATAACGGGGGCGGGGGTGCCGGGCCGAATCCCGGAGAGGAGGAAAAGCCCTTCGTGGGTTATTCCGTGCAGTTCGACGGCTCCATCCTCGGAGGGGATGTCGCCGGGATCCAATCGCCGGAGGGCATGACGGCGGTCGTCTCCGATACGGGAGAGGGCAAGACGATAGAGCTCGCCGGCATCATGGAGGGGGACACGACGATCTTCGTCACCTTCTCCGACGGACAGGTGCTCGAATTCACGATAACCGCCCTGAAGGGCAACGTCACCATCACCGGGCAGAAGCCGGACGGCACACCCGTCGAGGAGACCGTGGAATCCAGGAAGACCTACTCGCCGGCCGGCGGCTCCTCGTGGTCGTACTGGACGGGGAACGTCCTGTCCCCCGGGGTGTCCGATTCCCTCACGCCGACCTCCGTCTCGGGCATGAAGGAGATATGGAGGGTCAAGACGGACGTGGACGGCGGGTCCATGGTCTGGAGGACCCCGGGATCCCCTGTCTGCGTCGGGGAGCACACGTACTTCTACGACGGCGAGAAGTCGCTCCTCCGCTGCGTGGTCACATCCACGGGAAAGGAGGTCGCATCCGTCAGATGCGATTCGGGATCGGTCTACAACATGGCCCTGGCCGTCGGCGACGGCAAGGTGTTCGTCCCGACCCTCAGCAAGGGCTCCACGGTCGTCCGCGCATATGACTCGACGACCCTCGAGCAGCTCTTCGTGTCAGAACCCGTTTCGGGAGGGGAGGTCCAGGGTCCGATAATCTACCGCGAGGGGAAGGTGTTCCTCGGCACGTATTACGGGGAGTACGCCTGCTTCGACACCGAGGATACCGACGAGACTAGAACGGACGAGGTTGTTCCAGCCCGCTGGAAGGTCGAAGGGGAGGGATGGTACAACATGGCCCCCGCTTTCTTCGGGTCATCGTGCGTCATCGTCGAGAAGGGATTCGATTCCAAGGGCGCCACGGCGTATTCGATCGATGTAGAGACCGGCGCCATAATCGACAGCATCCATTTCGACAGGGAGTACTGCACATCCGGCCCGGGATCCTACGACGGGAGGGCCTTCATCGCGCTCAACAGGGTCACCGACAGGGAGGTCGTGGATCCGGACGCCAGCGACGGAAAGACCCTGACGATACGTTCGTTCGAGGTCGGTCCCGACGGCAGGTTCGACAGGTCGTCCGAGAAGGTGTGGATGTCCTCCGTCAAGAACGGGGGCACCCAATCGATACCGATCATCTGGAACGGGAGGCTGTACATCGGAGGTGGGGGTTCGACCCTCGGATCCAACGAGCCGTTCACTATTCTGAACGTCGCGTCGGACGGGTCCATGAGCCTCGCGTACACCGTGGGCAACCTCCAGACCAAGAGCACCACCACCCTCACCACCGCGTATTCCACGGCGGACGACGGCACCGTGTACATCTACCTGATAGAGTACGGGCACGTCTACCCCGGTGAATCCTTCGACAGCACCAAGGGGTACGCGGAGATATTCTGCCTCAGGGACTCGCCGGGACAGACCCGCGCGGACATCGTGTTCACGATGAGGCCGAGCGTCGACCAGTTCGCTTACCAGAGCTTCGCGATCTCCCCGGACGGATACCTCCTCATAAGGAACGATTCGACCCTCTTCTGCTACGGGGATGCGTCGAGGTCGTACGGGAAGGGGGAGCTCTCGGAAGCGGTTGACAGGATAATCAGGGCATCCTCGAACGGGACGGTTAATCCCGCCGATGTCCTGCGCGCGGAATCCAGGTATTCCGCCCTGTCCGAGAAGGACAGGGGATCGGTCTCGGGATACGGCACCCTGCAGGGCCTGTACCGCACGGTCACGTTCAAGGTCGGCACCGACGAGACCGACGTCCGCCTGCTGGTCGGATCGACGGTCCTGGTCCCGCCGGTGGAACCACCGGAGGGGATGTCCCTGACCGGATGGACTTTCAATGGAAGATTGTGGAACGTCGGATCGGACCGCGTGACCGGGGACATGGTCCTGGAAGCGGTTCTCGTCCCCCAATGCACGGTGACTTTCGACGCGGACGGGGGTTCCGACCCCGCGCCCATCAGGGTCGCCAAATCCGGCATCATGGGCTACGTCAAGACGCCCGTGAAGGATGGATACAGCTTCGGCGGCTGGTACGCCGGTTCGGTGTTGTACACATCGCAGCGCTCCGTGGTCGATTCCGACCTCTCCCTCAAGGCATCCTGGCTGAAGGACAGCAGGATCACGTTCGACGCCGACGGCGGGACTATCAAGTGGGATTCCGGGAAGGAGTACATCGAGGTCACGGAATCCAGGGCGATACCGGACCTCCCGGTTCCCAGGAAGTCGGGATACACCTTCGAGGGATGGTTCCTCGACGGCAAGGAGTACAGGTCCGGGGACGTCTACTCGCTGGACAGGGACATCCTGGTGAAAGCGTCCTGGTCCGCCAACGCCCAGAGGACGATCGGCGACGACGTCAGGATCACCGGGATCATCCCCTCCGAGGCCGAGATCACCTTCGCCGCCGTGTTCCCGGGCATCGTGAACAACGAACTCACCCTGCTGAGGAACGCCGCGGGGGAGGGCGGCGAGGTCTTCAACCTCGGGTTGTACGGGGACGGGATCGACGGGGACCAGACGTTCCGCGTTGACCTCCCAGTGGGCGCCAAGCTGAACGGCAAGGTCGTGCCGATCTACTATTGCACGGACGACGGAGGGGAGCTCAAGGTCGTCACATTGAAGGGCACCGTCTCCGACGGCTACCTCAGCCTGGACGTCCGCGGCAACAGCTCCTCGTCCGGGATGCAGATGACATTCTCCATCCCCGCCGGATCGGAGCTTTCCGAACATATGAGGTATTGATATGGATGCCAAGGTCAGAATCGGATTGGCGGCCCTGCTGGTCGTCATCGTGGCCGTCGTCGCCGTACTGGCGGTGGGTTCCCTTGGGAACGATGAGACGGTAGCATCCCCGTTCGGGGCCCGCGTGTACCTGGACGACGGCAGCGAGACTTACACGGAATCCGCCGGTACGGGGATCAGCGTGAAGGAGGTCATCCAGGACGCGCTCTCCGAACACGACGTCACGTTCGCCTCCAACGGGAACGTTACATCCGTGGACGGGGTCCACAACGACGGGGACCGCAGATGGGTGGTCTTCAGATGGGCCTCGCCCGGCGGCTGGACCCCCGTGTCCGATACCCGCACGGCGATGCACGACCAGGTGAGCCTCGCCGTCAGATATTCCGACAGGGTCAAGGACGAACAGGGGAACATCACCTACTCGACGCCGGATATCCAGGTCAAGTACAAGGTCTACTACTTCATCAAGGTGCAGGAGCAGTGGGATGCCACATCCTGGCTGAGGAACCTACCGCTGACCGAATCACAGAAGAGGGCCGGTTTCTGGATCTCCGGAGAGGGGACCACCAACAACGAGGCCCTCGCCGACGCCATGCTGAAGACGTTCTACCCGGACTGCAAGTACAAGATCAGTAGCGGGGACAACGACGAGGGCAACTACATCGAGTACTCCATCGAAGGGAAGGGCGAGGAGGGGGAGCTGCCGTTCTTCAGGTACGGCACCAGGACCGACATGTACGGATGGTTCCTCTCGTTCATGGGATGGAGCGACACGAAGGTCAGCTCCAAGGGGGAATACGGCACCTGGACGTTCTGGACCCAGTTCAGCTACAATCCGAACGCTAAGACCGACGACGACACGAACTATTGGGACTTCAACCAGTGGTCCTTCGGCATGTACGACATCTCCAGATACCACTACTTCGCGCTCGTGCTGAAGACGAGCGAGATGGAGGACACGTACATCGACCTCCCGACCCCGTCGGACATCCCGGAAGGGCTGTGATACCGTGCACGCCGTCGGCATCAAGATGGTCATCTCCGCGGTGACGCTGATACTCGTCATGGCGGGTGTCGCTCTGGTCGGAACCACGGATGCCGAGGACGACCCGGTCCAGGGCATGATGATCGACTTCGGATATTGGGACGTGACCTGGGTGGAGATGACCTTCCAAGAAGGTATGGACGGCTACGGCGCGCTGCAGGCCGCCTGCGACATCAAGGGCTACAAGCTGCAGCTCAGGGACGACGGGTCGATCAGCTCCATAAACGGACAATCCAACCTGGAGACGTTCGTGTGGCGGATGTTCGTGATAGACGAATCCGGGAAGTGGGTCCAGGCGGAACCCACGGAGACCGTGGCATCCGAGCACCGTCTGATATGCTTCTCCCGCTCCACCGGGGCCGACACTGCCATGCCCGGGACGGACGGGACCGGTTTCGGATACTACGACTACGCCCGCAACGGGATGTCCGTATCCACCGGCCAACCTCTGAGGATAATCACATTGGCACCGTCGGTCACCGAGACGATATGCGCCGTGGGCGGTCTCGAGTACATCATCGGCACGGACCTGTACAGCAACTACCCGCAGGAGATACTCGACGGCAGGTCGGACGGGACCATATCGGTCACCGGCGGATACACCGATCCCAACTACGAGTACATCGTCAGGCTGGCGCCGGACATCGTGTTCTGCGACGGGGGTGCGGGGGAGCACCTGTCCATGGCGGACAAGCTCCGCAAGTCCGGGATAGACTGCGTGGTGCTGTACAACTGCATCAGCGTCAACACCCTGTACACCAACATGTGGATCGCCGCCTCCGCTCTCGGATTGTCGGAGAACGCGAACGCGGAGATCAACAGCATCCGCCACACCATCGACACCGTGTCCGGGATAGCCGGGATGACCAACAAGAGGGTGTTCTCCTCTCTGTCAGCTGATCCTTCTCCGTGGACATCGGGTTCCAACACGTTCATGTCCGACATCATCGCCCTCTCCGGCGGGAGGAACGTCTTCGATTCCCAATCGTCGAGCTGGTTCATGGTCTCCAAGGAGCAGATCTACAAGAAGCAGCCCCAGGTGATCATCGTCATGACCAACCGTTCGGTGGATTCCGAGGAGAGGTACCTGGAGATACTGGATTCGTTGGATCCCCTGTGGAAGCAGACCCCCGCCTTCCAGAACGGCGACGTCTACGTGTTCTCCGGGGCCGCTTCGGACATCTTCCAGCGTCCGGGGCCGAGGCTGTCGGAGGCCACTGAATTGCTGTGCAAATGCCTGAACCCGGAGTTCTTCCAGAAGAGGGATCCGTTGGACATCCTGCCGAAGTACTTCGGGGACGACTACCGCGATTACCTCACGTATCAGCCGGAGGCCGGGGTATGAGGCGCATCATCGTCGTTCTCGCGATGCTCATCGCCGTCGCGACTGTCCTGTCTGTACCGTCGGCGGATGCCGACGAAGGGGACTCCATGCTGCTGGACTACGGCAACGGGTCCGTCGCGTGGATTCCGGCCTCTTTCGACGGCACGTACATGGAATCCGCCAAGTCGGCACTGGATTCCGCCGGGATCGACCACATCGGCTCCGGAAGCGAAATGATTTCGATCGGCGGCATGGCCGAATGCACCGTGGGCACCCAGGAATGCACCTGGAGGCTGTATCTCTGGACGGACGACGGATGGATCCATTCGGAAGGATTCTCCGAGCCCGCCCAGGGGACGTTCGCACTTGCGTTCTATCCCGATCCCTACATAGTTCCGGCCCAGACCCCCGACGAGCGCACCGCTTGGACGATGCACCGCGGGGATTCATCGTCGACCGGGAGGTCCGGATCCTACGGAACGGAATCGCCCCAGACCCCTCTGGAATGGTACAGGACCTACTCGACCGGATTCGTGGACTCCTCGCTCATCGTGGCAGGGAAGTACCTCTACCACACGACCGGCGGAGCCTACGGAGGCTCCGGGAGCAACGCAATGCCCTGGGTGTACTGCCTCGACAGGTACACCGGCGAGGAGGTCTGGAGCTACATGTTCCGCATCGGACAGGGTTACGAGGTCACCTCGCCCCTGATCGTCGGGGATATGCTGGTAGTCACGGCCACCAATTGGGATGTCTACCTGTTCGACAGGTACGGCGGAGATGTCCTGGACACGCTGACCATCGCATCGGAGTTCGAGTACGACGACGAGGGCGACATAGCATGGGACGGCAGGACGTTCTTCACCGGAGCGACCACTCCAGTCTACGATTCCGGCGCGATCTACTTCGGCATAGCCGACGGAAGGGTAGCCGCGTACGGCATCGAGACCGAAATCTCCGACGGCAACCGTCAATCCAGATTCGTCCCCCTGTGGGAGTACGTGCCCAACTCGTCGGTGATCGACGGAGAGTACGTCGGACCGAGGGGATGCTTCTACTTCCACGCCCCGTCCATCGGGGACGTGGACGGCAGGAGGATGCTGTTCATCGGCAGCTACGAGGGATACGCATACGCCCTGGACGCTTCCACCGGTCAGGAGATATGGGTCGAGAGGATGGTCGACCTCCGCAAGTCCAATTCCATGGAGCCCGGCACCCCGGGATCCGTCTCCGGACTCGCGTTGACCAAGGACGGCAAACTGATCGTCTCCTGCACCGACGGGGCCATGAGTCCCGAGTACGGGACCGTCGCCTGCGTGGACGCATCCACCGGCAGGGGTCCCGACGGATCCGAATACTACTGGAAGCACACCTTCATGGCCGGATACCAGGTCCTCGTGGACGACGGGTTCTACTGCTACGGCTCCCCCTCGTACAGGGGCGGTTCGGAGCTCCCCTCCGCGGACGGTTCGACCGTGGAAGCGGTCATGGGGATGTACAAGTTCGATTACGAAGGGCGCGTGGTGTGGGTGACCCCGATCAACCACGTCATCAAAGCGGCCCCCACCCTGGCGGACGGCCTGCTGTACACCAACGACTACAGCATCGGCGAGTACTATCCCAACGGGGGAGGCGTCGCCGCCTATTCGGCGGAGGACGGGCACCAGGTCTGGAAGGTCAGGCTGGAGCCCTACTCCGACCAGTCCTACGCGATGGTCATCCCGACGGTGATCGACGGGAAGGTCTACGCCGGGAACGACTACGGCGCGGTCTACTGCATCTCCGATATCCAGGGGAAGGCGTGGGGCGACGAAGGGGAGATAGAGATCGACTCCCCCGGATTCAGGCACTGGTCCTGGATCGCGGTTATTCTGATTGCGGTCATCGCGGTGGCCGCGCTCTGCAGGTTCTACCGAGGTTTTTCATATGGTTGAGGAAGGATGGCTGAAGCGCGGGGTCCGCGGACTCAGACGCGGGATGGAGCCGACCGACGACGACGCGAGCGAGATCGCACGCAAGAAGAGGAGATTCGTGACCATCGTGATATTCGGGATAATCATGTCCCTGGTGGCGTTCCTGGTGTCGATATCGATCTCCTCGGGAGGGATAATCCCGGTGAGCGATGCCGTATCGGCTCTGATATCTTCGATCCAGAAGGGCGGCGAGAACCTGGACCCCGTCGAGAACTACATCTACTACTCCAGGCTGCCGCGCGCCATCGCCGCTGTTGCCGTCGGAGCGGGATTGGCGATAGCCGGCTGCATGTTCCAAGCGATTATCAGGAACCCTCTGGTGGACCCGTACATCACCGGCGTCTCATCCGGAGCCGGATGCCTCGCCATAGCGGTATCCGCCGCGGGCGTATCCATCCCGTTCATCGACGCCAACTCGCTGTACATCATACCGATCGCGGCCATCGTCGGAGGGCTGATCGCGTTCGCCATCACCATGAGCGTGGCGGAGGGATCCGGAGGGTCCACGACGAACTACATCCTCGCCGGAGTCATCGTGGGATTCGCGTTCTCCTCCGTGCAGACCATATTCCTGACATTGGACAAGGGTAACCTGACGGATTCCATGTGGTGGCTGTACGGATCTTTCACGCAGATCACATGGGAGAACGCGTTCCTGGTGTTCCTCCCGGCCATGGGGATATCCATCGTGGCGATGGTGTGGGCCAGGGAGTTCAACCTCTTCTCCATGGGAGAGGAGCAGGCGAAGCAGCTCGGACTGAACGTCAGGATCTTCAAGAGGGCGATGATGATCATCGCCTCCATACTGACGGCGGTGTGCGTGGCGTTCGTCGGGATCATAGGATTCGTTGGATTGGTCGTTCCGCACGCGTGCAGGATGGCGCTGGGGAGCGACCACCGCCTGATAATGCCGGCATCCATCGCATTGGGTGCGATGCTGATGCTGTTCTCCGATCTGATCGCCAGGACGGTCATGTCGCCGTTGGAGCTCCCCGTGGGAGCCATCACGGCGATGATCGGGACACCGGTGTTCGCGTACATGCTGATGAGGAAGGGGCGTGAGTACGATGGATGACCTGCTCTCCATCCGCGGCCTGTCCATAGACTTCGGAGGGTTCCGGGCGCTGGACGACATCGACCTGGATGTCGGGAGCGGGAAGCTCGTCGGACTCATCGGGCCCAACGGATGCGGGAAATCCACCATGATGCGCTGCATCAGCAGGATCTACGAACCCACATCCGGCATCGTGACCGTCGATGGGAGGGACGTTTCCGGCCTGAGGCCGGTGGAGGTGGCGAAGCTCGTAGCCTCCGTCCCCGCCGAGATGGGGGCCACGTTCAACATGACCGTCATGGACATGGTGGTGCTCGGAAGGTATCCGTTCGTGGACCGCCTGTGGTGGGAGACGCCGGAGGACGAGCGCATCACCCGCGAAGCGCTGAGAACGTTCGGTCTGGACCACATACGCAACCGCCCGCTGTCCTTGTGCTCGTCCGGGGAGAGGCAGCGCGCGCTGATAGCCAAGGCGTACGTGCAGGAGCCGAAGCTCATGCTCGTCGATGAGCCCACCGCTCATCTGGACATGAAGTACAAGCTGCAGGTCATGGAGTATCTGAGGAGCATGGCCAGGAAGGACATGTCCGTCCTCGTCGCGGAGCACGACATCTCCCTCATGGCCAGATACTGCGACGTCTGCGTGATAATGAAGCAGGGGCGCATCGTCACCATCGGCGATCCTAAGGTCGTGATCACCGAGGAGCTCATCCGCCAGGTGTACGAGGTGGATTCCCGCGTCGGATTGGACGCGGACGGCGAGATCTACGTCCTGCCGAAGAACTACATCGAGGAGGAGCGATGTCCGGTTCCAGATCTTCATTCTACTTCGATATCGCAGGGAGGGACCGGGCATGAAGCTCGTCGATCCCATCGAGTTCGGCCCCGCCCGCAGGTTCGGGGATGCCCACGTGTTCTACATGCTGCACATCCTCTCCGTCGAGGACGATGTTAGCCGCGCCAGGATGGCGGAGGCCATGGGCATAGGAGAGGGGTCGGTGAGGAACATCCAGGAGATCCTCCGCAGATGGGGCATGGTCGAGGTCAGACGGACGGGGATGTCCCTGACCGACAAGGGCCGCGCATTCCTCATGGGCATAGACATGAGGCTCGTGGACGTCCCGAGGACCAGATGCGTCCGGGGGAGCTTCCACCAGGGCGTGGTCGTCCCCGGTGCGGCCGACAGGATAACCGACGGGATGCAGCAGAGGGACAGGGGGATCATCGCCGGCGCCACGGGGGCGTCGGTTTTCCTGATGAGGGACGGCTCCCTGATCATGCCCTCCCATTGGAACATGGACTGCCGCGAGCCGGACTTCACGAAGGAGGTCTGGAAGACCGGGATCCGCGACGGCGACGTCCTCGTGGTGAGCGGCGCCGAGGGGCAGGGGACAGCGACCGTATCCGCCATAGCCATCGGGCTGGACCTCCTGCGATAACATGCGCGCAGCGATCCTCGTCGCGGCGGTCGTCCTGATCTCCGCCGTCTGCCTCGTACCTGAGGATGCCGAGGGCGCCAAGCCCTTCGGGTCCCCGGACGGGGTCGACTACATGTACGAGACCTTCGGGTCCAGCCACAGGGAGTACAGGTCGCAGATCGTCTCCGCATCATCCGATTCGGGGACGGTGGTGTTGGCTTCAGCTCTGGAGGGGCACGAGGTCAGGGACATCGGAGCGGGGGCGTTCGATTTCCCGCATGCGCGTCTGATCGTCGTGCCGTCGTCCGTCGGGACTATCGGGCAGGGTGCGTTCGATTCCTGTCCTGAGCTGGAGGAGGTGCTGTTCATGGGCGACATGCCGGAGATCGCCGGCGGTCTGCCCGACGGGGTATCGGCGAGGATGCTCCCGGACGTCCAATTCAGCGAGGTGTCGGCCGACGGTTCGACGGTACGGTACGTGGAGATCGCTGGAGAGGCCATGGCAGTCGGAGGATCCCCATCATCCGACGGCTCCCTGACGATACCTTCCGAGGCGGGGGGATTGAGGGTGACGTCCATAGGCGGGAACGCCTTCTCCGGGAGGGATTCGGATGACGGCTCCGAGGTGGTCCCGAGGACCGACATCGGAAAGGTGACCATCTCTGAAGGGGTCGAGACCATCCGCGAGAGGGCGTTCTACTACTGTTCGGGGATCGGGACCGTGCGGATGCCTGAGACGGTGCGCACGATAATGGACGAAGCGTTCCGCGCATCGTACGGTCTGAAGGATGCGACGATCCCGGGAAGCGTCGAGTACCTGGGATTCGAGGCGTTCCGCCACTGCACCTCGCTCATCCGGATCTCCGTGCCGGATTCGGTGCGGTTCATCGGGGAGGGGGCGTTCAAGGTGTGCAGTTCGGCGGAGAGCATATCCGTCGGGAGCGGCGCGGAGACGATCGGCGACTGGGCGTTCTCGTACTGCTCGTCGGCCGCGACCATGGTAATGGGCGGTGGGGTCGTCCGCATCGGAGCCTCTGCGTTCTACTCCTGCCAATCCCTCGAGGAGGCCGTCCTGCCGGATTCCGTGGAGACAATAGGGAACGATGCGTTCTACGACTGCCCCTCGCTGGAGAGGATCGACATCGGATCGAATCTGAGGGAGGCGGGTTCCGGCGCGTTCCGCGGATGCTCCTCGTTGAGGACGATGGAGTTCCCGGACACGCTGGAGAGGATGGGGGACAAGGCGCTGGCGTACTGCTCCGGGCTGGAGGACGTCTACTTCCTGGGGGACATGCCGGAGTTCGGCGCGGTTGTGTTCCTGAACGTCGATGCCACGGTGCATTGCACGGAGGAACATGCCGGATCGTGGGAAGGGTTCGACGGGGTGGTCGTGGACCGTTCCGAAGGTTTCCCGACCGCGGTCGCGATCCTCGCGGTCGCGATCGCATTGGCGGTCGGTGCGATCGTCATATCGTTGAGAAGGCGCGCGGGCCGAAGACGATCGTAGGAAGCTCAGGGCGACGGAGGCGGCCACGGATTTGGCCCTGTGCGGATCCTTGGCCCCCGCCACTAGGAGGACGTCCCCGTCGGACATCGGCGCCTTCCTGCGTATCTCCGCCGCCAGGAGAGGGTCGTTCAGATCGGTCTTCCAATCCGGGAGCATTATCAGCTCGCCTCCGCGCATGACCCATGTGGTGCATCCGCTCCCGCCGGCGGCGAGGGCGGCGTTGCGCTGTGCTATGCCGTCGGTGAGCCTGTCGCCGGCACCCGCGACAACGGCTCCGACGGATTCCCTGCTCATCGAATACTGCTTCACGTCGATGTCCACGAACCTTATGCCGAGACGGTTCACCAGGAACACCCCGTAGGGGGTTATCTTGGTGCCCCACGGGGTGACATCAACTAGACCGCAATCCTTCATCATCCCGATGATGAGCCTGACGCACCTCTCCGTGCAACCCATCTCCTCGGCGATCCTCTTGCGGCTCCTCGCCTTCTTGTCGCTGAGGATGTACATCAGGCAGAAGGCCTCGGCATCCGAGCAGCCGATCCTCAGATCGTTGCCCTCGCGGGGTAGGAGGATCATGGATGGGGTACTGTTTCGGTATGCATTTAATGGATTCGGCCTCTGGTCGCGGTTTTTCCTTATCCTTCGCCAGGATATGACAATAATTTGTATACAAATTGGAGATTATAATATTTTAATATATAATTAATATTTCATATAAAATTATTGCTTAATTGTTTTGAAATGACTATTATTT
>CAVABN010000025.1:0-21446 GCA_963586845.1 Bifidobacteriaceae bacterium | reverse complement strand
CATTGGGGAGATTTCGGATTTTCGGAGCCTTTGGACGTTTAGTTTTGTAGACTTAACAATGTTTATAACTGACCATGGAATCAGCACGTTTGTCGCCAACCTTATAAACAGGACGTCGATGGGTGTGCTAAGCTCTGGTAGTGTAGCGGCCAATCATTCGGCCCTTTCGAGGCCGACACACGGGTTCGAATCCCGTCCAGAGCACCATACTCTCTACTCGGTCTCACGCACCGATGAGCTTCTTCCTGAATTCGGCGCTCTTCTTGGCGATCTCGTCGACGTTGCTCTTGTCCACGGCGTAGACCTCCGGGAGCTTGCGCGGATGGGCCTGCAGCATCCTGTCCAGGAGGTTCCTGTCCGAGAACTCGCAGCTCTTCAGGTATTTCCTGTCCCAGTTGGCCGCCAGATCGAGGATCGCCTCGATCCCCCTGTCGTTGAACAGCGATGCGAACACCGCCCCCACGGTGGAGTCCTTGGACATGATCGCGACGTTGCACCCCCTCACGGCGAAATCCGAACCGTTGAACGAGACCGCCACGCCTCCGGCGTCCCTGACGAGGTCCAGGCACTGGTAGTCCGTGTCCTCCCCGCCGATGTACATGGTGCAGTCCAGGTCGATGTTGGTCTGCTTCCTGATGTCCAGGAGCTGGTACGCCTTGCGGTGGGACGTGACGGGATTGGAGGATTCCATAAGGCCCATGGCCGGGAGCTCCGGCATCCTGTTCTGGAGGATGTCGTCCAGCGTCTTGATGATCCTGATGTCGTCGCTGTCAACCTCCATGGGCACGTTGAGCTCGTACACCGTCTTCGGCACCCTCAGCGCGTTGATCTCGTCGCACATCTCGCGGATCCTCCTGGCGTCGGTCCTGCCGAACTGCACGTGGTCCAGGTCCATCTTGGAGCAGAACACCTCGCACAGCGGGGCGTCTATCCTGTCCGCGACGGTCATCCAGCCGTGCTCGTACAGGGATGTGGTGACGAACGTCGGGAGCATCCTGGAGATGAACCTCAGCGCATCCTCGGATCCCGGCATGAACTGCAGCGTATCCGCGTAGGTCTTCTGGATCAGGTGGTCCGTGGCGCCGTTGGCCTTGAGGAACGGGATGACCCACTTCACGGTGTTCCCGGCGGTGGCCTCCTCCCTCCCCAGGACGTAGGCGGTCAGGGAGTCGTACCTCCTGATCACATCGTAGAAATGCTCCCCGTTGCGGATGAACCTCCCGCACAGGTCGCGGAGGGTGTTGTTCTTCAGTATGAAACCGCTCAGATTGGTCACGAAGATCCTGTCCGGGAACAATCCAAGTTCCTCGGCAGGGTCGTATTCTCCTGGCATGATCGCTCCTCCAGCGCCCTGTCGACCATGTCGGACAGGTCGTACGCGCCGTTCAGCACCCCGTCCTTCGAGGCGGGCTTCTTGTCGACGATCCTGAGTCTCCCGTCGGCGAATGCCGAGATGGTCTCGGTGATCAGGGGGAGCTCGCGTCTGGCGCCGTCCTCCCTTATCTTCTTGAACAAGGGGTTGTCCAGATACTCCGACTGACGGATCTCGTCGAGGGTCCGGGTCTCCAGCTCCTCCTCCAGATCGGCCCACAGCTCGTCGTAGCCGGGTCCGCGGATGGGGAACCCGCAGTACGCTATGGCGGCTCCGCGGTCCCATTCCTCGGTGCACACGTGCATCATGGCGCCCTGCCTGTCGGCGTTCTCGGCGATGAGCTGCCAGATGACCTCCTGCCAGGTGCCCTTGGGGCCGTCCGGCAGCGCGGGGTGCAGGTTCAGCATGTCGAACGCCTCGCACGTGTCGTCGTCCATCCACAGCATGTATCCCGCCAGGATGCCCAGGTCGAACGGGTAGGGGGAGACCGCTTCCCTCAGGGCCTTCCCGTACTCCACGCGCCACTTCGCCTCGTCGGATGCCCTGAGCTCGGGTTCGAACTCCTTCCACGAGACGGTCGCGAGGGGGATGCCGTATCCCCTGACCATGTCGAAGAACATCTCGCGCTGTTCGCGCTTGGGGTTGTCCTCCTCCTCGTTGGACCAGTTGCAGAAGACGAACGCGATCTCCACGTCGAGCGTCCCGGCCAGCTTGCGGTCCATGACCGCCTTCAGAAGATTGCGGGATCCGGGGCCCCGCCCTGTGGAGAACCAACCCAGTCTGAGCATGCGCGAGGGAACGGGAGGCCATAATAATAGACTATCGAGGCGGGATTCCGCGGGCATCGGCGTTCCATCGGGATCGGAACGGCTGATGTTTGAAATCTGTATAATGGAATGTTTGAAATCTGTATAACGCATCGCTATTCGGAGGATGATGGGGATCGAGGAACGCTATTGCCCGCGCGTGGTCGACGATTTCTTCAGGCGCAGACTCGCATCCGCCGGTGCTCTGGCGATATGGGGTCCGAAGGGATGCGGGAAGACGACGACGGCCGAGCGCATGGCAGCGAGCGCGATCAGCATCCGGGATCCGGATTACAGGGAGTATTACATCGAGCAGGCGAGGGCGAAGCCATCCCTGTTGCTCGAGGGGGAGGCCCCGAGGCTGATCGACGAGTGGCAGGATATCCCCAAGCTGTGGGATGCGACGAGGTTCGCGGCGGATCGCGATTCCGAGGCCAGGTTCATCCTCGCGGGTTCCGTTCTTCCGAGGGAGTCCGACGCCGGCGAGCTGAAGCATTCCGGGGCGGGACGCATCTCGACGGTCCGCATGCGCACCATGAGCCTGTTCGAGTCCGGGGATTCCAACGGGGACGTGTCCCTCAAGGGGCTGTTCGACGGGGAGACGGGATTCGATTCGAGGTCGGACATGACGCTGGACGACCTGGCATCCGTCATGTGCAGAGGAGGATGGCCCGAATCGGTCGGTTTGAGCGGGGATGATGCCCTGGCAGTGTCGAGGAACCGTTACCGCTCGATAGTGGAGGGGGAGATCTCCTGTGCGGATGGCGTGAAACGCGATCCGATGACCGTCGATCGCATCATGAAGGCACTGTCCCGGAGTATTTGTACCGAGAAGAGCACGGTCGCGATAGCCGAGGATGCGAAGGGCGCGTCCAGACTGACCGTAATGAGCTACATCGAGGCTCTGAGGAGGATATTCGTCGTTGAGGACATCCCGGCGTGGAGGCCGGCGCTGAAGTCCAAGGCAAGACTCGTAGCGTCCCCGAAGAGGTGTCTCTGCGACCCGTCCATAGCCGTCGCGGCCCTGGAATCGGGGCCAGATGATCTGTTCAGGGACATGAAGCTCTTCGGATCCCTCTTCGAAGCCCTCGCCATCCGGGACCTCAGGGTTTATTCCCAGGTCATCGACGGGCAGGTCTACCACTATCACGATACGACCGGATTGGAGGTGGATGCGATCGTCTCTCTCGCGGACGGGAGATGGTGCGCCATAGAGATCAAGCTGAACAGCGGGGAGGACGAGGGTGCCCGCAATCTCATAAGGTTCAGGAACAAGACCAAGTTGGCCGATGGGACCGGCCCGTCGTTCCTGGCTGTACTGACCGGAACGGGGTTCTATCATGTCAGACCCGACGGGGTATTGGTCATTCCGATCGGATGCCTCGGGCCGTGATCCTCATACGTCGAACAGCACTGTCACGGACGGCTCTTCCCTGTCTATATCCATCATATGGTATGTGACGGCCTTGACCTCGGACCTGAGCCTGTGCTTCGAACGGTCCAGGGTCTCGCCCCTCGCCGTGCAGAGCACGTCGTCGCCGTCGAAAGACACGTCGAACTCCTTCAGGACCAGGTTGTCCGCATCCTCTATGAACAGCATCTCGGAGAGGAACGAGTACAGTCTGTCCTCGTCGTCGATCCCGGTGACGCGGATCTCGCAGATCTCATCGGTTCCGACGTTCGACAGGTCGACGGTCTGATCGAACAGCGCGTAGGCCGCGTTCCCGAAGCATTCCTCGAGTGTCTCTCCGAACGCCTTGACCATCATGTCGGCCGTGTGGTCGATGAGGATGTACCTCTCCATGTCCGATGCAAACGCCGGCTCGGATAAACAATATGCGCCCGCTTCTCAGGAATAACTATATTCCTATCGGAATAAAATATCCATTTCCTATGGGAATAATAGGATTTATATATCCTACCGAATTACTAGGATTTAGACGAAAATCGGTGATACACCATGACTGACGCAAACATCCCCAAAGGACCGAACAACGCTCAGAAGCAGAGGTTCGAGACGCTCCAGCTCCATGTGGGGCAGGAGCAGCCCGATCCGGCGACCGACTCCAGGGCGGTCCCGATCTACCTGACCACTTCGTACGTCTTCAAGAACTCCCAGCACGCCGCGGACCGCTTCGGCCTCAAGGACGCCGGGAACATCTACGGACGCCTTACGAACAGCACCCAGGACGTCTTCGAGAAGCGCATCGCAGCCCTCGAGGGCGGTACCGCAGCCCTCGCGGTCGCCTCCGGCGCCGCCGCGATCACCTACGCGGTCCTGAACATCGTGAAGGCCGGGGACAACATCGTCTCCTCCAAGACCATCTACGGCGGAACCTACAACCTGTTCGAGCACACCCTCGCCGCCTACGGCATCACCACCAAGTTCGTGGACCCAGAGGACCCGGAGAACTTCGCCGAGGCCATCGACGGGAACACCAAGGCCGTCTTCGTCGAGACCCTCGGCAACCCCAACAGCAACATCGTGGACTTCGAGAGGATCTCCGCCATCGCCCACTCCAACGGAGTGCCGCTGATCGTGGACAACACCTTCGCCACCCCGTACCTCTTCAGGCCCCTGGAGCACGGCGCGGACATAGTGGTCGAGTCGGCCACCAAGTTCATCGGCGGCCACGGGACCGTCCTCGGAGGCGTCATCGTCGAGGGCGACGGGTTCGATTGGGGCAACGGCAAGTTCCCCGGACTCTCCGAGCCCGACCCCAGCTACCACGGGATCAGCTTCTGGAAGGCTCTGGGGAATGCAGCGTTCGTCACCAGGATAAGGGCCATCCTGCTCAGGGACACCGGCGCGGCCATCTCGCCGGTCACCGCCTTCGTGCTCCTCCAGGGTCTCGAGACGCTATCCCTGCGCGTGGACAGGCACGTGGAGAACACCCTGAAGGTCATCGACTACCTGAAGAAGAACCCCAAGGTGAGGAGCGTGAGCCATCCGTCCCTGCCGGACCACCCCAGCCACGCGCTGTACGAGAGGTACTTCCCGGACGGCGCCGGGTCCATCTTCACCATCGAGGTGAACGGGGGCGAGGAGGAGGCCAAGAGGTTCATCGACAACCTGAAGCTGTTCTCCCTGCTGGCCAACGTGGCCGACGTGAAGTCGCTGGTTATCCATCCTGCGAGCACCACCCACTCGCAGCTGTCGGCGGAGGAGCTGGCGGACCAGGGCATCACCGGATCCACCGTCAGGCTCTCCATCGGGACCGAGCACATCGACGACATCATCGCCGACCTGGACCAGGCGTTCGCCAAGATCTGAACCGCGTCCGGGCCCCGCGCTCCATACCTCCGTGCGCGGGACCCAGAACGCCAACTTCGAAGGTTTGAAATAAAGGCGGAAGGATATCCTACTAATCAAATAGGAATTAAGGGGATTAACAAAATGACCGACAGAACGATCTATCTGGACAACGCGGCGACGACCAAGGTCCGCAAGGAGGTCCTCGACGCGATGCTCCCCTATTTCATGGAGGATTACGGCAACCCGGACAGCATCCACGCCATGGGGAAGCCCGGCAGGGAGGCCGTCAAGGTCGCCAGGGCCGCCATCGCCCACGTCATCAACGCCGAGCCCGAAGAGATCTACTTCACATCCGGAGGCTCCGAGTCGGACAACTGGGCTATCAAGTCCGCCGTGTTCGGCCCCCACGCCAAGGGGAAGCATGTCATCGTCTCCTCCATCGAGCACCACGCGATCATCAACACCTGCGAGTACCTCGAGAAGATGGGGATCGACGTCACGTTCCTGCCCGTCGACAAGTACGGACTGGTGGACCCCGCGGCAGTGGAAGCGGCCATCCGTCCCGACACGGCCATCATCTCCGTGATGACGGCCAACAACGAGATCGGCACCATCGAGCCCATCCGCGAGATCGGAGCGGTGGCGAGGAAGCACAACGTCCTCTTCCACACCGACGCCGTCCAGGCGTACGGGCAGATAGACATAGACGTCAAGAGGGACAACATCGACCTCCTCAGCGCCAGCGGGCACAAGCTCGGCGGACCGAAGGGGATCGGGTTCCTCTACATCAGGAAGGGCGTCAGGCTCGACCCGCTGATCCACGGCGGGGAGCAGGAGCGCGGGATCCGCGGAGGGACCACCAACGTCCCCGGCGTCGTCGGATTCGGCAAGGCCGCCGAGCTCGCCGAGGCGGACATGAAGGAGCGCGCAGACAGGGAGATCGCCATGAGGGACCACCTCATCGACCGCGTCCTGAAGGAGATCCCATACTCGCGCCTCAACGGCCACCCCACGCAGAGGCTGCCGAGCAACGCGAACTTCAGCTTCGATTTCATCGAGGGCGAGGGGATGCTGATGTCGATGAACATGAACGGCATCTGCGTCTCCACCGGATCCGCATGCGCGTCCGGGTCCCTGGACCCGTCCCACGTGCTGCTCGCCATCGGCCTGGAGCACCAGACCGCCCACGGGTCCCTCAGGTTCTCCATCCCGGCGGACCTGACCATGGAGGACATCGACCGTGCGGTCGACGTGCTCAAGGCAACGGTCGAGAGGCTCAGGAGCCTCTCGCCCCTGTATGACGATTTCATAAAGTCTCAGAAGAAGGAGGAATGAGGATGTACGACGGAGTCTACAGCGACAAGGTCATCGACCACTTCACCAACCCCCGCAACGTGGGGGAGATAGAGAACCCCTCAGGGGTCGGTACCGTCGGGAACGCGAAGTGCGGGGACATCATGAGGATCTTCCTGGACATCGACGAGGACGGCATCATCCGCGACTGCAAGTTCAAGACCTTCGGGTGCGGAGCGGCGGTCGCGACGAGCAGCATGGCCACGGAGATGGTCAAGGGCAAGAGCGTCCAGGAGGCGCTCCAGCTGACGAACAAGGCCGTCATGGAGGCGTTGGACGGCCTCCCGCAGGTCAAGATCCACTGCTCCCTCCTGGCGGAGGAGGCCGTGCACGCGGCATTGTGGGATTACGCCCAGAAGAACGGATTGGAGATCGAGGGGCTCAAGAAGCCCAAGAAGGATATTTACGACGAGGAGTGAGAGGAAATGGCAATAAGGACGAACGTCACGGAGCTCGTGGGGCACACACCCCTGCTGGAGCTGACCAAACTGGAGAAGGAGAACGGCCTGAAGGCGAAGGTAGTAGTGAAGCTGGAGCTGTTCAACCCGGCCGGCAGCGTCAAGGACAGGATCGCCAAGGGGATGATCGAGGCCGCCGAGAAGGAGGGCCTGCTGAAGGAGGGGTCCGTGATCATCGAGCCCACCTCCGGGAACACCGGGATCGGACTGGCGTCCATCGCGGCCGCCAAGGGCTACAGGATCATCCTGACCATGCCCGAGACCATGAGCGTCGAGCGCAGGAACATCCTGAAGGCCTACGGCGCGGAACTGGTCCTGACCGACGGCGCCAAGGGTATGAAGGGAGCGATCGAGAAGGCCAAGGAGCTGGCGGACGCCACCCCCGGCAGCTTCACGCCCGGGCAGTTCATCAACAAGGTCAACCCCCTGGTCCACAGGAGCACCACCGGACCGGAGATCTGGGAGGATTCCGACGGGAACGTCGACATCTTCGTCGCCGGCGTCGGCACCGGCGGCACGCTGACCGGGGTCGGGCAGTTCCTGAAGTCCATGAACCCCAACGTGAAAGTGGTCGCCGTGGAGCCCGACGGCTCCCCCGTGCTGTCCGAGGGGCACCCCGGACCCCACAAGATCCAGGGCATCGGAGCCGGGTTCGTCCCGGACGTGCTGGACACCAAGATCTACGACGAGATTGTCAGGGTGAAGGACGAGGACGCCTTCGAGACCGGGCGCCAGGTCGCCAGGAAGGAGGGCGTCCTGGTGGGCATCTCCTCCGGAGCGGCCGTGTGGGCGGCCATCCAGCTGGCCAAGAGGCCCGAGAACGCCGGCAAGACCATCGTCGCCCTGCTGGCGGACACCGGCGAGAGGTACCTCTCCTCGCCCATGTTCAATAACCAGTGAGAAACCTCCGCGGGGGCGGCGCCGTCTGCCGGGCGCCGTCTCCCGCATCACATCATCGGCAGTTCCTTTATACATCCTAATAGATTGCATTTCGACGCGTATGACCGATAAGCTCACTCGCATCTCGATTAAGGGGTTCAAGTCGATACGGGATTGTTCCGTGAAATTGGGAGACATGAATGTATTGATAGGCCCTAATGGGGCAGGAAAATCGAATTTCCTGTCTGCATTCTCGTTGGTTCAGAGGATATTATCCAAAGAGTTGCAATTGACCCTTTCAAGGTGTGGAGTCCCTTCTTTACTGTACAATGGGCCGAAGGAGACTGACGGTGTATCTATAGAGGTCGAGTTCGGTGACGAATCATACGGTTTCTCATTGGAACTTACGGACGATGAACGTATGGTGTTTACAGAAGAACATCTGCGGAAGGGAACCGATGCGTGGAATCTAGGAAGGGGACATTTCGAGTCCAAGACGACTGCGGATATGGACGGTTCGATGTTGTGTGTTGACACATGGCGCGTTTATCATTTCCACGATACCTCGCGTAATGCACCTGTGAAAAGATCATGTAGCGTGCATGATAACGTCCGTCTTCGTCAAGATGCAGGCAATCTTGCATCGTTCCTGTTGAGGCTCAAGGCAGAGTATCCATCGGATTATGCGCGTATAGCATCCACAGTCCGGATGGTGAATCCCTTCTTCGAAGATTTCGTTTTGATTCCCAACGAATCGACAGAAGAGGTCGTTCTACGTTGGAAGAAGATTGGTACAGATGAGATCATGGGTCCGAATCAGTTTTCCGACGGAACACTGAGGTTCATATGTCTGACGGCTCTATTGTTGCAACCAGCTAACATGCTTCCGAAACTGGTGATATTGGATGAGCCAGAACTCGGACTGTTCCCTCAGGCTATGGTATTTCTATCAGAGATGATCGAGATGGTGGGTCGGACCAATCAGGTCATCGTGTCCACGCAATCCACTGATCTTGTCGATGATTTCTGCCCCGAAGATATCATGATAGTCGAAGATGAAGGCCGGGGAACAGTGTTCAAGCGTCCTGATTTAGAATCGTTGAACGTGTGGCTTGAAAACGATTACACGCTGGGGACCCTGTGGAAGAAGAATGTTCTGAGGGGTGCTTGAACCAATGCTCCTTGTCTACTGCGAGGGATCCACGGAAAGCGAATTCGTCAAAAGGGTCTTGGGCCCGTATCTCAAGGCTCAGGGAATCACGGTAGAGAGTACCGTGTGTACGACAAAGAATGATGACGGTCGCATTTACAAGGGCGGAGTGCGCAAATACTCCAAAATAAAGGCCGAATTGAGGACGATATGTCGCAACCCACGCATTACGGTCACTACCATGATCGATCTCTACGGTTTGCCGTCTGATACGCCAGGCTATCATCAGGGTGCAGAGGTGGGTTCCGTGGAGCGTGCCATTGCAGAGGACATAGCTTGCGACAACCTCGTCGTGAATCTGATGAAACATGAATTCGAGGCGCTACTCTTCTCCGACACGGCAGCGTTCAAGGAGCTTTATCCGAAGGCGTATCAGAGCCTTGAAGCGGTTCGTGACAAATATGAAACCCCAGAGGAGATCAACACCTCGCCTAATGCAGCCCCGTCCAAGCGCATAATTGCCGAGATTCCTGGCTACAGGAAGGTGTATGACGGCATGCTACTGTCCGAGCGCATAGGGATAGATGCAATGATGAAGGAATGCCCCCATTTCAGGAACTGGGTGGAGAGGATAATCCGTGCAGAACAGAATGCACAAGGCCGGGCTTGATCGGGCGTCCTTCAGGTCTCATAGGCATTTTTGTGAAACGCCGTGTTATCGAAGTCAAAGTCTTCCCCAATCAATTAATGTCGGCGGTCCGTTCACACATCCATGGCAGACATTTCGGAGGCTGTCCTTCCGGAAACCCAGACGACCGAGGAGGGCCGTCTCTTCGAGAAGGAGTTCGATACCGTCCTCGGAGGGGAGAAGAAGGACCACCCCTGCTACATAGGCGGCTTCAAGATCGGTTCCGGCAACCTGTTCTATCTCGAGAGCCCCGTGGACCACACGATCCGCTACGGCTCGTTCCAGGAGCCGGAGAAGGGCACGATGAAGGCGGCGGTCGATGCCGCCGAGAGGTCGGTCAAGGAATGGGCCAAGGTCCCCGCCGAGAAGAGGGCCTCGTACTTCGCGCCCTATCTGAACGGCCTCAAGGCCCGCAGGATGCACTACGCCGCGATGGTCTCCGTCGCATCCGGGATGACCCGCGAGGACGCCCTCAACGAAGTGGATTCGCTCATCGCATCCCTCGCATCCGTGACCGAGCAGGCCGCCGGTCTGAAGAAGGCCGGTGCCGGCGTGTGGGCGGTCATCACCGAGCACAGCTCCCCGCTCGCATCCCCCGTGGCATACGCCGTCGCGGCCATGGTCGCAGGGAACGCGGTCGTCATGAACCCGTCCAACAAGTGCCCCCTGCCCATATTCGACTTCTACTCCACGGTCGACAGGTCCGGGCTCCCCGGAGGGGTGCTGAACCTGGTCGTCGACAGGAACGAGGAGGAGTCCACCCAGGAGCTGGCCAACGACATGAGGCTCCGCGGAGTCGTCGCATCCGGTTCCGGCGACAGGATGGAGGACATGATGTTCCTCCAGGTGGACGACGAGCTCAGGTTCGTCAACAACCTCAAGGGCATGAGCCCCGCCCTGGTCTACCGCCCCGGCGACATGAAGGGTGCGGCCCGCAGCATCATCGAATCCGCATTCTCCTACAGCGGTCAGCGCATCCATTCCTGCTCGAAGGTCATCGTCACCATGGACGAGCAGCAGAGGCTGGTGGACGCTCTCGTGGAGATCATGAAGGACCTCACGGTCGGCGAGCCGGTCTACGACAGGACGTTCACCGGCCCCGTCATATCCGCCGAGGCGGCGGAGAGGTTCAAGGAGCTGGTGCTGGAGAACGCACCGTTCGTCATAGCCAAGGCGCCCAGGTGCCTGGACACGGACCAGGAGAATTACGTCTCTCCGGTCATGGTCTCCGGACTGGACGAGGAGAACGAGCTCGGGTACATGGATTCGGGGTTGCCGATCCTGGACATCAAGGTCGTCCCCACCCTCGACGAGGCGTTCGAGGAACTCTCGAACACCGAGTGCGGGATGTCCGCGGGGATATTCTCCAAGGATGCCAAGGTCATCTCCAGGTTCAAGGAGGAGGCCGACGCCCCCGTGCTGTACGTCAACGAGAGCAGCAGGAAGCTCAACCCGGTCGTCGGGCTGGACCTCAGGTCATTCTGACGTCTTCCAGGACCCGGACGTTCTTCGCGTGCCCCTTCAGGGACTTCGCGAGGGCGTTCAGGTCCTTCTTCTTGAAACACTTCTTCGGATCGGACGGGGTCAGAAGGATGAACTCCGAATGTCCGGCGGACATGTCCGCGATTCTCAGGATGTCCTCGGATGTCATCTTCGTGCTGTCGAGCACGGGGCATACGCACATGCCTGCCCCCTGGCGCTTCGCGACCTCCATGCTCCTCTGCTGATCCGCGTTCGGAACATCGGTGAAACGGAACGCCACGCGGTCCACGTAGCCCGCGCCGATCAGGTCGTCCAAGGCTTTCGGGTCCGATCCGGACGTGACGACGATGAGGTGCGTGGTCGGGGGTCTGAACTCCCTTATGATGTGGTGGATCCCGGGGACCGATTCGATGTCCCCTCCCTCCGGCACCAACATGACGGCATCGATCGAGTCCTTGTCCCCGCGGATTATGTTGGCCACCTCCGCGACGTTCTCGCCGGCGCCCTCGCCGTCGCTCAGACGGACGACGGACAGGTACTCGCCCGGCCAGGAGACCGTGTCGATGCGTGAGAATCTGGTTATATGCACTAAGAGCGGGAATCGACGGGCGGTTAAATCCTTGACGCTCCAACAGCCTCGGAGGTATGCGGGCCGTATGTTGTCCATCAGCATGCCGAGCACACGGCAGGACTGGATGTCCAGATCGTCGAGGACCGCCAGGGTCCCCCCGGACAGGACGGATACGGATGCCATGGACAGGGCGTACTCCCCGGACCAGCCCTTGCATGCGATGGGCATCTCGGGGATGTCCCCGGATTCCATCATGCGTGCGATGCGGACGGTGGATTCCAGGCAGCCCTTCATGCTGACCGCGCAGGGATCGACGACGACGTCCTCGCATCCGAGGCCGGAGGCCAGCAACAGGAGTCCGGGCAGTTCCTCCGATACGGGGCAGGATACCGACACGGGGCATCCGAGGGACGCCGCGATGCCGATTATCTCCTTCCGATCCCCGCTAGGGGACATCAGGAGCGGGCGTCTTCCGGGAAGAGCCTCCGCGGCGATGAGGAGGTTGGATGGGACGTCGGATTCCAGGATCATCCCCAATCCGAGGGATGCCACGGAAACGGCGGTCTCGGCGAACATGCCGGGATCCATCGCATCGTCCCTGACGCGTACGAAACGGAGCCTCCCCGTCGCCTCGGAGAGCATCTCCAGGATCTCAATGCGCTCCTCCGTCTGGTCCGGCAGCATGGCGTCCGACACTGTCAGCGCGAACGCGGGCGAATCCAGTCTGATCCCGTCGATATCGGTCATGGTATCAGAGGTCCGCCAGCTCCTCCCCGTAGACGCGGGCCATGTCGGCCGCGCCGGGTCCTCTCACGATCAGGGCATCGGCCCCGCACATCATAGCCGTCAAAGCGGCTTCGGCTTCAAGCATCGACGCCTCGCGGGCGTCTCCGGGACACGAGTTCCAGACAGGCGTCGCGTCGAACAGTATCGGCGCATCCGCTTCCTCGTCGCCCTCCAGGGCGGCCCTGCGCAGTTCCTTCACGGTCTCGAACGGCTCGGGATCGGGGAAAGCACCCGTCACCAGGCGCATCCTCTTCCCATCGACGACCCCTGGGTTCGCCGGAACATGGTCCCCTTGAGGGGAATCCGCACCCATCAGAACGAGTATCGAATCCCTCACGGCATCCGCGACGGCATTCAGGACATCATGGTCCCCGTCCACCGCGACCGGGAGGCAGGTCCTCCCGCACACCGTAGAAACCAGGGATACGGCTTCATCGACACCCATGCCGGATGTCCTGAGGCAGATCCCGTCGGCGCCTATCTCCTTCCACATGACCGCCCATTCGGCCGGGTCGGACGCGCGTCCGGAGAACATCTCCGCGACCAGAGGGTCGCATTTAGATGCGATCCCGAGCACCTCGCCGAACACCATCGGCCTCCTGCGCCTGGCGCCGTCCTGGTCCAGGAACGGCAGCGTGCAAGCTCCGCCTGCGATGTAGTCCCCCTTTCCGAGGACGACCTCCCCGAGCTGCCTGTGCGGTCCGGTCATCTGAACTCTGTGAACTCCTTGACGGTGTAGATCCCGTTCAGGCCCTCCACGCTGTTGGGGAGCCTGTCGCGGATCTCGTCGAAGGACAGGTCGCTCTTGCCGATGTCCATGACCAGCTCGAGATACATGGTCTCGTAGCAGATCTTGACCTTGCTGAACACCGAGATGAGGTTGACGTTCCATCCGGCGATGACGTTGAGCACCTGCTCTATCCCGCCGGGGCAGTCGGGCATCTCCATGCCGGCCTTCACCAGGCGGGTGCCCTTCTTGAAGAACGTGATCGACAGGATCCAAGCATCCGCATCCATCGTTATCAGGACGTTCTGGCCGTCGATGTCCTTCAGAATGTCGCCGTACTGGTCGGCGACGTCGAATCCGCCGTCGGTGATCTGGCTGGGGTACCCCCTGCGGATCTCCTCTTTGCCCCCGGGTGCGCGGGCCCCCTTGAACAGCCTGCCGATCTCGGCGGGCTTGATGTCGATCCTCCTGATCTTGGAGACGGATTCGTCGCCCTTCGCTTTCAGCGCTTCGAATTCCTCCCTGAGGATGTCCCCCTCGCCGGCGAAGTTCATGTCCGCCATGAGCTTCCACACGATGACCGTGTCGGATATGCCGTTGAGCGAGATCGAGTTCAGGATGTTGATCTCGCGGGACGCGAGGAACCTCGCGGCCTGGGCGCTGGATCCGGGGACGTCGTCCAGGTACATCGTGACATGGGTCAGCGTCCTGTAGTTCTCCTGAGGGAACATGGACAGTATGATCTCGTAATCCTTGGGACCCTCCGCGGGGTGCTTGAACAGGGTGCTGTACACTACACCGCCGTCGACGAGCCCCATGGTGTCCGACATCCAGTCGTCGACCTTGATCGACGACCCTTTGACCTTGGCGAACTCCCAGATCTTCATTGGGGGGCATCATGCCAGGGCGGATAGAAAAATGGTTCGGATGACGTCGCTCCGCATCTTTCGAACGAGGTTCGTAGAGGTTCTTCGGCGACGTCAGCGGCTGAGTCCACACGGGGTCCTTCTCCAGCCTCTCGATGTCTAAGATGATGTTCCTCAGGCTCCCGCCGTAGGACGGGTCCGAGGCGATCCTGCGGATCGTCTTGGAATCCTTCCCGGAGCGGGATTCCAGGCCGGACATCCTGAGCGCCCCGTCCATGAGGTCCGCGGCCCTGTTCAGGAGCACCTGCGCATCCCTGAGCATGGCGGTCCTGGCGGTGGCGTCGACCTGCTGCCTGCGGGTCACGGAGTACCTGGCGGGTCTGGATTCGGTGCCCTTGGCGTTGTATCCGCAGCGCCTGCAGCCCCTGCTCATCTCCACGGTCCCGCCGTCCAAGGTGCGGTTGCGCACCGGTGTGAGTTCGTCCCCGCATACCGGACAGGCGGCACCGAGCTCGCGGGCGGTGCTCGCGTAGCTGATCTCCACCGCGATTATGCCCCGTTCGATGCCGATGCGCCTGATGCGCTCCGGTCCGATCCTGTACAACGGATCGGTGTACGCCAGTTCGGCGGCGACGGCTTCGCACAACTCCCTCTGGGAGCGCATGCGAGGGGTCCTGATCAGGCAGTCGTCTATGGCCCTGGCCACGACGTCGTCGGGAGGGATCCTGTAGGCCATAGTGGGTGTATGGCGTCATCTCGTTTAACGGTCGTCATGGAATGCTCGTTGAATTCGCAGTAATGGATATGTATCCGATACGGATAATAGCTTACGATAACCTGTATCGATCCCTTATTCGAGGGCATTGCTTCCGTCTCTCCATCCGCCATGCAATCGTATCTGTCGGAGAGAGGCTGGAAGCCTAAACGGAATACAGGTACTGCGACCATATATCGCAAGGAATCCGAGCAGTCGTGGGACGAAGTCTCGGTTCCTAACGACACTGCGTTCAGCGACTACCGCGATATCGTATTCTTCGCCGTTCGGACGATTTCGAAGGTCGAGTCACGTTCGGCGGCCGATGTGCTGGCAGACATACTGTCGGGGAACTCGGGCGGATGGATCCAGTATCGTTTGGAGACAGAGGATGATTCGGGCACCGTCCCCGTGGACCGTGTTCTGCAGGTCATCCGGGCTCATAGGGGCATGTCCGAGGCCGTTTGCGTCGGCGATGAGGAGGTGCTCAGCAACATGAGGATGGGACAGACCGGATACGGGGGATATCTTCTGAGATTCGCCTATCTGCCCTCACCAGGCTCGTTCAACAGTGGTTGTGATGATATGGCCGAGGCCGTATTCGATTCGATGGTCGATCTTGTCGGGCATACGGCAAAAGGTGCAGAACTACCGTCATCCTGCGGTATATCCTCCGACTTCGTCGATTCTTTCAGAGGATTGAGGTCCGATCGTGGTCTCGGAATTGAGATCTCTCTCGTGTCGGTCCGGAAGGCGAACAGAGTGTTGATGGTCTCGGACGAGACGTTCTCCCGTATCGAGCGCATCCTCGGACGATTTCTCGGGATTGATTCCGACGGAAGAGGAGTGGGGCGTTGATAATATATCCGCGAGCCTTCGGGAGAGCAGTGCGAGGGTAGCCGAGTCGGCCAAAGGCGCGGGACTTAAGATCCCGTCCATAGCGGTTCAGGGGTTCGAATCCCCTTCCTCGCACCATCTTCGATCAGTTTGATTGCGAATTGCGATTCAGAGGTTACCGTAGAGGGATCCAGGCGTTCGCCATCCGAGGAAACCTATCGCTAGCATCCTTTGTTGTCGGGGTAAATGTCGGGGTAAATGTCGGAGAAAATGTCGGGGTAAATGTCGAGATAAATCTGACATCAGTAGCACGTTAATCAGAGAACTCCGACCGATTCCGTACCGGACATCGAAGCGCGAATCCTTCCGAAAATCGACACGACCGCCATGGCGCAGATCGCGACCTGAACGTACATCGCAACAGCATCCCACGCGCTCCCGTGCAACAGCACCGCCATCAAAGGAACGGCGCAGAACAGCTATCCCGCCGCGCGCCCGAAGACATCGTATCTCAGCCGGATCCCGCTCAGACGGAAGAACACCGCGAACTGTAGCAGCATCACAGTCGGATACCAGATCGAAAGCTCCCCGTACGCTGTCAGGATCCCGGCGGCCGTACCGGAGATCAGCAGATCGGCCACGACATCCAGTCTCGCACCGTGCTCGGAGCAGGTCCCATGGGCGCGGGCGACTCTGCCGTCCAAGAGATCCGTCAGGCACGCGAGCGCATAGAACGCGATGAACGGCAAAGGGGACAGGCGCCCTCCGAGGAATCCCGACAGGGCCCACGCTGAAGGGATCGCTAGGATGACCCTGGACCAGGTCAGGATGTCGGCGGTCGGACGCATCGGGTCGCCGAATCATTTCAACAGATTAACCCAGCAGTCCCCAATACTACAAAATACCCCTAATGCGGTTCAATGGTCATGTCAGCGAAATCTGATGAATTCAAGGTCCAGCTCCTTGAGACGTTCGCTTCCCTGATCACGGCCGCCTTCGGGCTGGTCGCCGCTCTGGCATGGAACGAGGCCATCAAACAGGCCGTCGCAGCCGTATTCGGCTCTTCCGACGACCTCGTCGGACTGTGCGTCTACGCGATCATCGTGACCGTTCTCGCGGTCGTCATGACCCTGCTGATCGCGAGGTCCCTCAACAACGCCAAGAAAGCGCTCCACCTCATGAACGAGGAGGAGTGAGTTCTCCCGACCCCCTCCCGGGGGTCAGTTAAACCCTTTCACCTTCTTCATCTGCTTCTTGCGGTTGTTCACGTAGTTGATCAGGCTCATCCCGGTGAGCTCGTCGGACTGCGGACCCTTCCTGACGAAGAATGTCTCCACCTTCCCCTCCTTGAGGAAAACCGGCTTCTCGCACGGGTCGCACTTCACGCGGATGACCGTCTTGTCGTCGAAATCCACCATGAAGAAGGAGATGCACGGCAGGAAGCCCGGTCCGATCTGCGAGGAGATCAGGTTGCTCAGGTGGAGCCCCATCTTGTCCTTGTTGTCGAAGGATGCGACATCCGATCCGATGATGCCGCCGTCGTCGGCCACGCCGATTAACAGGTTCCCTCCTTCGGAGTTCAGGAACGCCACGATGGTCTTCAGGACGGCCTTCTCCATCCTCTTGTCGGTCTCCCCGGTCTGGAGGTTGGTCCTCAGGGTGGACTTGAACTCCAGCCACTCCGACTCCCCCTCCTCGATCAGCCTGAGGATGTCCTTGCGCTCCATGTCCTCCATCCCGATGACCTGGGAGTTCTCCTCCAGGAACGAGTTGAGGATGCCTCCGAAGAGGTTGTTCCTCCTCTGCATGTCGTAGACCATGGCCACCAGGAGCGCTCCGAACAGGATGGCGATCGTCTCGTTCATGAACTCGCCCACGGTGAATCCGAGGTCCCTGTCGAGCAGGGTCTGGGCGACGTACTGCACCATCCTGATCATCATGTACGACGCGATGGCGATGCACACGGACACGAAAGCCACCACGCGGCGGTTCTCGTCCCTGATCCCGGGCATGGACCTCAGGAGGATGTACACGAGCACCAGCCCCAGCAATCCCAGGTTGACCCCGGTGAGGACCTCCGCGACGATCTCGATGATCTGGTTCTCGCCCTCGATCGTGCGTCCGACTATGGCGATGAAGAACGCGGCGACCACGAGGATGATCATCTCGGGAGGGACGTGGATGCTCTTGCGGTCCGTGAAGATCGCCAATCCCAGGACGAAGATCATGGGCAGGCCGACCAGGGCCTCCCCCATGTCGCCGAAGAACACCCCGATCACGGTCAGCACGGTGATCGCTACGAACGCTATGCAGTAGAAGATGTACGCGCCCCTCTTCAGTTTCAAAGAGGGCATCGGTGGCAGCGTGCGCTGACCGTCGGATTCCATGCGGCTTGATTCGCTATCGTCCGTATAACGCCGTCGGTCCTCCCGACCCGTTCGCACGGTCGCATCCGCGTACCTATTAAATATGGAAGGCCGATTCGAAGCCTCCATAGGAGCAATATTCTTGCCGGGTCAGTCAACAACGTCTCATTCGAAACCCGCTTCGCAGCCCAGGCAGGGCCAGTCGAAGCCGGCTCAGTCCAAGCCTGTCAAAAAGACCGCGACGCAGTCCAAACCCGCCTCCGCGCAGCCCAGGCAGGGCGCAGCGCAGTCCAAGGCGCCTGCGACCGCGGGCGCGGCCTCCCAGCCCAGGAGGAACAAGGTCGTCGTCAACCAGCCCCAGACCGGCAACCAGTACGGCGACAAGAAGAAGAACAGGCAGCAGAGGACCAAGGAGTCCACGAAGAGACAGGCGATGCTGAACACGCACCGCATCAACCCCTTCAAATACGATATGAATCAGATCCTCGAAGCCTCCGCAATGGATCCGGCCAAGGCTTCGTCGTTCCTCGCGAGCGTCATCGCGAAGGCGTCCCGCGTTTCCACCAGGGAGGCGAAGGATTTCGTCAAGACCTTCCTGGATGCGGGCGACCTGACCAAGGACGAGGCCGACAAGATCGGCAAGCTCCTGGACAAATACAGCAGATACCGCTGAGGCCAGTCCATGAGGAGCGCCGAGCTCGCGCAGGGGAGGGTGTTCGTGCTCCGTCTGGAGGACGGCGAGGTCGTCCACGAGGCGGTGGAATCATTCTGCAGGGACAACGGCGTCCTGCGCGCATCCGTCTCCCTGACCGGCGCTGTGGACAAGGGTTCGGTCATGGTCAGCGGACCGTCCGTCCCCATTGGGGAGAAGGTGGTCCCGCTCACGATAACGTTGGAGGATCCGTGCGAACTGACCGGCGCGGGGACGGTGTTCCCCGATGAAGACGGGACTCCGAAGGCGCATCTCCACGGATCCGTGGGGAGGAAGGGATTCTCGGCCACGGGCGACCTCAGGCCGAGGATGGTCGTGTGGCTGGTCATGGAGGTCGTCATAACCGAATTGCTGGGGGAGGGTCCGGCCAGGGCCGTCTCCGACAGGCGCATCGACGCCGAACTTCTGGAGATTCAGCGATGGCATCCGAGGAGATCCTCAGGAAGACGCTTCACAACGCGGACGGCAAGCCGTTCGCGAAATACAGGAACATAGAGGGATCGTTCGTCACGGAGGAGTTCGAGCTCTTCGTGGACGAGGTCCAGGGGGACCGCACCGGCCACACCCGCATGAGGATCCGCGTCCCCATGAAGAGGGCGCGCTTCCCCGAGGACACCCGTTCCAGCCCGTCGAGGGCAGCAGCGCTGAGCGACATAATCGCCAGGCGCTTCTGGGAATCGGCCAGGACGCACGCGCGTTCGCCGATACCGAAGACCGATGGAGGGGAGGTGTACATGCCCCGCCCCGGTCAGGAGATCCTGTCCCGCGGGAGCGTCGCCGTGACGGAGCATTACGTCGAGGCGCGCTTCACCGCCGACCTCCCGTCCAAGGCCAACAAGGTGGACGAGATGTCCGCCATCGACCTGATCTTCGGGAGGATATCTCTCATAGCGTCGGAGTCCATGCTGTACTCCGCCTACAAGCAGCAGAAGCTCTACAACCATCTGGAGACCGCCGAGAACGCGGATTGGATCAGGGCGCATCTGAAGGAGAAGGGGCTGGCGGCCTTCGTCGCCGTCGGATCCGTACTTCCAAGGAGGGAGGACGACCTGGCCCCGATGGTCGATGCGACCCCGTTCGATTGCGACGATACCCTGAAGGTGACGATGAATGTCCCTAACGGGGAGCCCATCGTCGGTCTCGGGATCCCCGCGGGATTCACGGTCCTGGCGGGCCCCCGCCGCTCCGGCAAGTCCGTGTTCGCGGATGCGCTGTTCGCCGGGATATACGATCACATCCCGGGAGACGGGAGGGAGTACGTGATCAGCGACCCCGATGCCGCTTATGTGATGTCAGAGGCCGGACGCTTCAAGGACGGGGTCCGCGTGCCGGGTCCCGAATCCGAGATGGCGGCGGTGTCGGAAGCCATCGAGATGGGCGCCGGACTGCTGATCCTCGACGAGGAGTACTCCAGCCCCTGCGTGGTCCGCAGGCCGTATCTGTCGGACGATTGGGTCCCGCTCAGCGATATGGGCGGTTCCCTGAAGGACCGCGGGGTCTCGCTCTTCATGGTCACCGGCGACGAGTACGCCGTCCGCAGGGCCGATACGGTGCTGAGGATGGACGGGTTCAAGATATCATCCGTATCAGTCGACGGGATCGGAGCATCGGAAGCGTCTCCGATAGCGGAGGACCGCTATCCCATGGCCAAGGGCGTATCCTTCGAGAAGAACCGCAAGGACGTCAGCACGGGCGCGCCGTCCGTCCGCACGGTCGAGATAGGCGAATACAAGGTCAACGTCCCCGTGGCGGGATTCTTCGATCCGGCCCAGACCCGCGAGGCGGCGGATGCCATCGCGGTGGCCCGCGAGATGATGGACGGTTCCCAATCGCTGAGATCGGTGTGCGAGAAAGCCCTCGCCAAGGTGGAGGCGGATGACGCGTCCGAGGGCACCGGCATGGGTCATGCGCATGCTCGCGCCATCGACATGGCGGCGGTACTCAGCAGACATCCTCAGATGCTGTTCATCAGAAAGTGATATGCTGGCATCGGGGCCGATATCTCGGCGCTTTTCGAACCAGTTACGTTACGAAACATGTGTCCGACCTCGGTTTCGTATCGATTATATTAAGGTCATTAGTCTTATGCTGAACTTAGAACAATCGTAACCATCGGCTCCTCTGTTTATATACTCAGAAATTACCATGGTTCATGTTTCCGGACGAACGGAACCAGGAGAGAGAATGAAGAGGAATACGAAGAGAGATGCGGAAACCGAATCAAGGCCCGCAAACGTTATCAACGACTCCGATGATGCGAACGCAAGAGGTCATCGAAATGGCAACCCAATCATTCTACGAGGACTTGGTCATCGACACGCCCGAGAAGGCGGCTGCCATCGAGAGGATGTGCGCGAACCCGGAGAAGTACACGTACCACTGC
>CAVABN010000024.1:0-21543 GCA_963586845.1 Bifidobacteriaceae bacterium | reverse complement strand
ATTCCCTGATGGACGAGCTGAAGAAGCGCTTCCAGTCCGTGAAGGTCCATTCCCCTGACGCTTCGAGGGACACCTCGTCCGAGGTGTACGTGGTGTGCCAGGGGTTCTACGCGAAGTCCAACATCAGGATGAAGAAGCCCGAGGTCGAGGCCAAGGAGCCGGAATTCAAGGCCAAGGGCGGGAACTTCTGAGCGATGCGAAGTGTCCAATGGACATAGCCAGACTTCCAGGATTTTCTCTTCAGGAACGCCGTCGAGTGTATATTGGATATATCATCCAATTACAGAAATCTTCAGAACCCATTTCCGGGGATTTCTGGAGGTCAACTCCAGAGATTTCTGGAGTTCTACTAGAGGTCACGACAGTGCCAGATTCCGATTTCCTGTTTCCGATTGTCCCTCGATTCCCGGGCATGTTTTATCACGGGGCAGAATGTATCTCCCGACCATGACCCCGACGAAGATCGTCTGCATCGGCTGGAATTACCGTTCCCACGTGAAGGAGCTCGAATCCGCTCTTCCGGAATCCCCCACGGTGTTCCTCAAGCCTCCCAGCTGCCTCATCGGCGACGGGGACGACATCGTCATCCCGGAGGGGGTGACCAACGTGCAGCACGAGGTCGAACTCGCGTTGATCTTCGGGAAGAGGTGCAAAGCCGTGTCCGAGGAGGATGCGATGTCATACATCTCGCACCTCGCGGTCTTCAACGATATCACTGCCAGGGACATGCAGGCCGAGGCCCGCAGATCGGGGAACACATGGGACCTCAGCAAGGGGATGGATACGTTCGGGGCGATGTCCGATCCTGTGCCGATCGGTTCGGTGGGCGACCCTCAGGATCTCGATCTGGAGCTGACCGTCAACGGGGAGGTCAGGCAGTCCGGGAACATGTCGAACATGATCTTCTCCCTGCCGTTCCTGGTCTCGTACGTCACCCGGTACATGACGATGGAGCCAGGGGACATCCTCATCACGGGGACGCCCGAGGGAGTATCGGAGATCAGGCCCGGGGACACGGTGGTCGCGAGGATCTCCGGCGTGGGGACGCTGACGAATCACGTCGTTCGGAACCGAAACCGCCGACTTCGAAGGGGATCGTCCGGAACACCGTCGCGATTCCAAGATCTCCAGGATCCTGTCGGCCACGTAGAGCTTGTTCCTGCGCTGGCCCGTGGTCTCCCTCAGTATGCCCTTGGATTCCAAGGCGTTCACGATCTTCGCGGCGGATGTCGCGGTGATGCCGAGGGCGTTCTCCACGTCCTTGATTCTCATATACGGGTTGATGAACAGCATCTCGATGGTCTTGGCCTGATTCGCGCCGGTTCCGTCCAGGATCTCCTTCCGATAGGCATCCAATTTATCGATCATCTGGATCGATTTCTCGGCCTGTGTGGACAGCCCCTTCAGGAAGAATGCGATCCACTCCTCGATCTCATCGTTCTCCCTGACGGCGCTGAGGCGATCTATGTACTCGGAACGGTACCTATTGAAGAATTCGCTGGGGTAGAGGACCGGGTGGACGAGCGTGTCGTTCAGACGGAGCATCAGCATGATGGTCAGCCTCCCCATCCTGCCGTTGCCGTCCTTGAACGGGTGTATGGTCTCGAACTGGTAATGGGCCAACGCCACCTTGATCAGGGGATTCTCGTACTCGTCGGAGTCGATGTAATCGAACCACTGGTCCATCAGCCAAGGGACGGCATCGGGAGGTACGGGAACGTATCTGGCGGTCTCGAGGTCGTCTCCCGCGTTGCCCACGAACACCTGGCAGTCTCTGAAGGATCCGGGGTCGCAGTTCGATCCCCTGGTGCCGTCGAGGAGGATACCGTGCAGTCTGAACAGCAGTTCCTCCGAGAGATGCTCCCCATCGACGATGGCTTCGAGACCTTCCTTCAGGGCATCCCTGTAATTCGCCACCTCCTTGTTGTCCTCGGCCCTCCTCCTGTCGCGTTCCGGCTGCTTGGTGGACCGGTACATGTCGCCCATCGTGGTGCCCGTCCCCTCGATCGCGGACGATAGCGTGGATTCCTTCAGCGCGAACGCGGTCAGTATGATGTCGCGTTCGGGAGCGGTCATCTGGGAGACCTTCCCGTCGAGTCTTCCCAAGGAGATCAGGGTCTGATCGAGCAATCTCCGGATGTCCGGACCGATCGTCAGCTCGAACGGAAGCGGATTGGGGCGGAAGTAGCAGTATTGCCCGTTGTCGGACCATATGACTTCCCCCGACTTCACGGAGCGGAACGATGCCTCATCCATGCTATAATCAACTTCGGTGGATTATAAAAATTTATAATCCAAAAAAACGCCGTTAAGTAGAATATGGGGGCTATCGGTCATAGCTTTTCTGAATGCCCCGTCCTGGACAATCCCAGAGTATGTCAGGCACCTCCAATTGGCGGAGGCCAGGGTAAAATAGTAAACAAATTTGTTTACGATTTTATTTTGTAAACAGTTTTGTTTACCAGTATTTTGGTAGTTAAGCATATGTCTATTTATACAAGAATCATCACAATCCGAAAAACGGGGCGTACATTCGGTATTCGGGAATCTCGGTGAGCTTCTTCAATAGTTCGGCTTGACGGCCGTATCGGCCATCTCAATCCCAGAATCTCTTGTTCTTCGCGTACAGGATCTCGGCGTTCATGATCCCGCGGTAGAATTCGTCCTCGTCGATGTACATGCTGCAGAGGATCCTCGACGCCGCATCCGGACCGATCCCCCTTCCGGCGAGGCAGATGACCGCTCTTTTCCCGTGCTCGTTCACCAGGTTGGCGTTTCTGGAGAGGCGCAGCCTGTCCTTCTTCTCCTGCGCGGACAGCTCGCCGTGCTTCACGAGGGCGATGTTCTGCCTCTCGTATCCCTTCAGCACCGCGACCATGTTGCCGTTGCAATGGGGGCAGACAAACCTCTTCGGCGCATCCGCCACCCTGAACCTCCATTGGGATCCGCAGTTCAAACATGAAGCGAACAGGACCTCCTCCTCGAGCCTCTTCTTCAGCGCCATCAGGATGGAATGGTCGGCGCGGACGGGCTGCATCAGCTCCTTGGAGCGCGTGATCCCCTCCAACCCGATCGACGATATCGATCCCGGGACCACCTCGATCTCCCCCGAGGCCATCATCGAGACCACCTTCTCGGTGTCCGGGATGTCCAGGTCCTCCCACAGGACCTTGTTGACCGCCTCCTTGTAGGCAGGGGTGTCCCTGTGCAGGTCGAACAGCCTCTGGAAGTTCATGAAGCGGTGGTCTGCGTTCTTCTCGATGATCCCGAACTTCTTAGCGACGAAGACGAACCTCCACCTGAGGAAGGTGGAGTTCAGGATGGTCATCCTCGAGAGTGCTTCGATCGTTCCGGGTTTCACGGAATTGACGGTCTGCATGATGTCGTCGCGCCTCATGTTGCGCGGAAGCTCCAGTATGATCCTGTACGGGTCGGCGGTCATCCCGACGCTCTCCCCCAGGCGGGCCGAGAGCAGAGCGGCGTAGATCTTGCCCAATGTCTCGTTCACCCTGCTGCCGAAGCAGCAGTTGACGATGGACAGCCTGTCCCCGACCTCGACGGTGACCGTCTTGTCCGTCGGCATGACGAAGCGTTCGTCCTGCTCCGCCAGGTACCTCTTCACGACCTGTACGCACCCATCGTCGCCGGGGTAGTCGTCGAAGTTCCTGAGGCGCCTCATGCGCCCCACTTCCATCGCCACCTCGAACGGCACCGGGATATCGGATCCGACCCAGTTCGGCACGGATCCCACGTCCCTGGCCTCCTCCACGAGCAGCTCGTCCTCCCTCATCTCGACGATGCGCCAGGTCCTGCCCTTGGCGATGAACATGGCGTATTCTTCGGCGAACGAGGCCACGAAGCTCTCATCCAGGGTTCCGATGATCGCGCGGGTGCCGATGTCCCTGACGAGGTAGGTCCTCTCGTCCGGGATCATGGAGATGTTGCTGTAGAAGTAATCCATCCCCTTGTGGCTCCTGCGGAACGTACCGTCCTCGTCGATGAAGACCAGCTTGATGGACTGCAGCTGCGCCAGGACGTCCTCCATGTCCTGCTTGGTCAGGTTCCTGAACGGCCAGGAGTTCGAGAACATCTTGTACGCGGTGTCCGTGTTCATCCCGCCGGACATGGTCATGGCTATGAGTTGGTTGGCCACCACCGACAGGGGGCACGGACGTCCCTCCCAGCACTCGATCTCCTTGGCGTCGCACTTCCTGGCGATGACCATCGCCTCGGCGACCTCGTCCGGGGCGGTTGCGAGCACCCTGGCGCGGATCTTCTCCCCCACGCGGTGCCCCGCCCTGCCGGCCCTCTGTATCATGCGGGACACCTGTCTCGGCGAGTTGTACTGGATGACCATGTCGGTCGTTCCGACGTCTATACCCAGTTCGAGCGACGAGGTGCAGATCAGAGCTTTCAGATCCCCGGATTTGAAGCGGTCCTCCATCTCCATCCTGGTCTCCTTGGAGAGCGAACCGTGATGGACCTCGACAGGCAGGTTCTCGTCCCACAAGTGGTACCTGGCGGCGAGCCATTCGGCCGTCTCCCTGGTGTTGACGAAGAACAGCGTGGACCTGCCGGACTCTATGATATCCCTGGCGCGGGCCATGACGCCGATGATGTCCGGGTCCCCCTGGAGCCTATCGACCAGTTTGGGATCCTCGATCTGCGGCGGGCTTTCGACCTGTATGTCGAATTCGCGGAAGGTGTCGTGCTTCAGGACGGCGACCTCGCGCTTCGGACCCACCAGGAACCTCGCGACGCTGTCCGGATTCCCGACCGTCGCCGACAGTCCGATCCTCTGATATTCCCCTGCGAGGAGCGTCAGTCTCTCCATGGCGACGCTGAGCTGCGCCCCGCGTTCGCTGTCCGAGAGCTCGTGGATCTCGTCTATCACGACCCATTCCACCGCTTTCAGGTGCTGCAGGAGCCTCTTCCCGGTGAACAGCACCTGGAGGGTCTCCGGCGTCGTGATCAGTATCTCCGGCGGTTTCTGCGACTGCGCGTTCCTCTCAGCTTGGGACGTATCGCCGTGCCTCACCCCGACCGAGATGCCCAGCGCCTTCCCGTAATCGGCCATCCTGCGGAGCATGTCGCGGTTCAGCGCCCTCAGCGGCGTGACGTAGATGCACCTGAACCCGGTGCGCTTGCCCTTGGTGGCATGGATTGTGTCGAGGATCGGCAGCATCGCCGCCTCGGTCTTCCCTATCCCCGTCGGAGCGACGAGCAGGACGTTCCCGCCTTCGAGTATCCTCGGTATGGCGTCCGCCTGGGGAGGCGTGGGTTCCGTTATCCCCCTCTCCGCCAGCGCCCCGATCAGTTCGGGGCACAGCTTCGGGAAGGGCATGGTATGAGAAATGTAAGGGTGCCGGGGCATCGCCCCGGCTTTTGGATCTTCACTCGGCCTTGGGGGCCTCTGCCTTGGGCGCGGTGACCTCGAGCAGGACCTGGGACAGGTCCATGACCTTGATGGAGGAGCCGCACTTCTTGGCGCCCTGGGTGAGGTTCAGCACGCAGAACGGGCAGCAGGTGATCAGGATCTCGGCTCCGGTGGCCTCCGCGTCGTGGATCCTCTCCACGGCGATGGCGGTCGCGAAGTCGTTGAACTGGCTCTTGTATCCGCCTCCGGCACCGCAGCACCTGGAGTTCTCCCTGGACCTGTCCATCTCGACGAACTCGACGCCCTTGATCTTCTTGATGACGTTCCTGGGCGCGTCGAAGACCCCCATGTGCCTTCCGAGGTGGCAGGGGTCGTGGTAGGTGACCTTGTGGTTGAACTCGTTGTTCAGCGGCAGCTTCCTGTCGTTGATCAGCTGCTCGACGTACTGGGAGAAGTGGTAGACGTTCTGTCCGACCTTGGCGTAGAACCTGCCGAAGTCGGAGCTGACGGTCTTGTAGCATCCGGAGCAGGTCATGACCATGTCCTTGGCACCCATTCCGTCCGCCTTCTCGACGACGGTCTCGGAGCATCCGAGGGACTCGTCGAGGGTCCCGGTCCTGATGAGCGGGGAGGAGCAGCACCATTCTTTGTCGCCGAGGCAGTTCATCTTGACGCCGGCCCTGGAGAGCACGGTGACTCCGGCCTGGGCGATGTGCTGCATCCTGTAGGATCCGGTGCATCCGGCGAAGAAGATAACATCGGGCACCTTGGCGCGCTCGACGTCCGCGGGCCACCAGGCGTCCCTCTTGGAGGGGGGCTCGCCGTAGGGGTTGTGGACCTTGCTGACGTTCTTCTTCATACCCTTGTGGGCGGAGAGGGGTCCGGCGCCGTTCTGGACGATCCAGGCCCTCATGTCCTCCCAGAAGTCGACCAGGTGGATCTTGGCGTGGCAGACGACCTCGCAGTTCCCGCAGCCGGTGCACTTGTACATGGCGTCGACGAACTCGGGGCTGAGGGAGACCTCTCTGCCCAGGAGCCCGTCCAGGGCTCCGGAGCCGGCCTTGTCCAGCTGGTTGATGTAGTAGATCTTCCCCCTCGGGGTGACGGACTCCCAGGGGGTCTGGTTGTGCGCCTCGCACACATCGATGCAGTACCCGCACTGGAGGCAGGCGGTCAGGACCTTCTGGACGCGGGGGAGTTTGATGAACTCCGGCTTCTTGACGGTGATTTCTACCATGAGGTTGTTCTCCGTTGGATTCGGGCGCATCCGACGCGCGCCCTTTCTGGGAAGTCGAAAATCCGTCCGTATATAACCGTTCACGGTCGGGAGGGCCGTTACGGGGTGTTCTGGGACGGGAATAATGAGAAGAAATGAGATTATATCACCGAAGCGATGACGTGCCATGGACTCCCCCGGGGTGTACGACGACTGGACGGGCAACGTGGTGAACGGGGCCGATGTGAGGAGCTTGGACATCGGCGCCGTCCGTGCGGCGAGGGCCGCGTTCCGCGAGAGGTTCCCCGAGAGGGCGGAGGAGAGCCAGGCATGGGACGATCAGACCTTCCTGACCAGGGCCGGAGTGCTCAAGAGGGGGAAGGTGACGGTCGCTTCGCTCATCCTGCTGGGGAAGAAGGATGCCGGGTTCCTCCCGCAGTCCGTCTGCGTCAGATGGAGGCTGCTGGATCCCGATGGGATCCTGCAGGATTCCAGGACGTTCCAGGGTCCGATGCTGCTGTCCTCATCACAAGCGGTCTCGATGGTCAGGAACTGGACCTGCAGGGTCGGAACGGGGGAAGACGTCAGGCAGGTCAGCGCCTACAGGAACTCGATCCTCCTGGAGGCGGTCAGGAACGCCATCGCCCATCAGGATTATTCCCTGGGGGGAACGGTCGACGTGATCGAGAGGGAATCGGAGTCGGTGACCGTGATCAGCCGCGGTTCCTTCCCGTCGAGGTCCCCGGAATCGTTCATCACGGGACCTCCCCAATCCAAGCCTCCCCGCAACCAGTTCCTGATATCCGCGATGGCTGGTCTGGGTCTGATCCCGGCGTCCGGGACGGGGATACGTTCGATGTACGTCGCTCAGGCGGCCCGCAGGTTCCCGATGCCCGATTTCGACATCTCCGACGACAGGGTGGCCGTCCGCTTCTCCGGTATCAGGGGAGGGGCGTACGCCCGCGTGCTCGATACCAGGGGCGACCTCGATCTGAGGACGATGATGGATCTCGACAGGCTGTCCAAGCTGAGGTTCGTGCCCGAGAGGAGGATCAAATCGCTCGCCCGCAGAGGGTTGGTGGAGATCATGGACGGCGTCCCGTGCCTCGCATCGGGAGCCGGGAGGGACGTGCTGTCCGCATTCGTCACGGTCTCCGAGGAAGAGGCGGTGCTCATGCTGATCGACCGCAACGGATCCGTGACGCGTTCGGACGTGGCCGACATCCTCGCCGCGAGGGATCCGAAGGAGCTCACGCCGGAGCAGGTGCGCGTGAAGGCGACCAATCTGCTCCAGTCGATGCGCAGGAAGGGTCTGGTGGAGAAGGCCGACGGCAGCACCCGCTCGGCCAGATACGTCAGATGTCAGAACGGCGATGGTGGGCCCGGCCGGATTTGAACCGACGGCCATCTGGTTATGAGCCAGACGCTCTACCTGCCTAAGCTACGAGCCCGATGGACCACCCCATGCGGGATTCGATTAAAAAAGTATCGAGCGCGAAGCTATCGACACGCTACGCTGAAGGAGTGAATGGGAAGAATGGCGCCGCCACACGGATTTGAACCGAGGACCTTGTGATTAACAGTCACACGCTCTACCTGCTGAGCTACGGCGGCTTGTAGGATTGCGTGAATGGAAGGGTGTTATATAAAACTATGTTTCGAGAAGATATCGCTGGGGGTTCTGGCCCCCAGCTTTGAATGGTTTGATCAGTTCTTGGTGCGCTTCTTGGCCTTCTTCTCTTTGGACTCGGCGACCTCGCCGTCCTCGAAGTCCATCCTTCCGTAGAAGATCTCACGGGACTCGAAGGCGCGCTTCCCGATGGACTTTCCCTTCGGGGTCAGCTCGTAGATCTTCATCAGGCGCTTGCCGGCCTCGAGGTGCATCTCGAGGAGACCGAGGGCGACGAGCTCGTCGGCGGTCTTGATGACGGTCTTGTAGTTCTTCGCGATGCGGAGCATGTCCGTGGCCATGATGCGGTCGTTCTCGTAGATGAGGGACATGATGTCGGTCGCGTACCTGCTCGAAAGAGGAGACTGATAATCAGTAATCATCGTGGTAACGAACGTTTGCGATATATAAATCGGTTATGGGCGGGGATATATAAACTAGGACTTCGGCGCCGTCGACTTCCCGCGCGCGATAGGAATTAAAGCAATGTCGTACATGGAGTCGCGATAACAATGAAGATAGACGTCAAGTACGGAAAGGACGGGGTCCAGGAGACCGTGGTCCCCGACCCGAACTACATCGGCACATTCTACCCCAAGGACGTCGCGTGCGGGGACCCGGATGAGGTCATAGGGGAATCCATAGACCACCCCCTCGGCTACGGATCCATGGCGGAGTTCCTAGAGGGAGGCGAGGACGTCGTCTTCATCGTGAACGACGGCACCCGCCCCACGCCCACCGCCAAGGTCCTCGACGCGCTGTCCAAGAGGATGGACCTCAGGTCCGCGAGATACCTCATCGCCACCGGCACCCACAGGGACATGACCCCGGAGGAGTACGGCTTCGTCTTCGGCTCCCACTACGAGGAGCTGAAGGACAGGATATTCTGCCACGACGCCAAGAACTCCGAGTGCGTCAACCTCGGGACGTCGAAGAACGGAACGCCCATGGAGGTCAACAAGATGGCCGTGGACGCGGACCGTCTGGTGATCATCACCTCGGTGGAGCCCCACTACTTCGCGGGATACACCGGCGGCAGGAAGTCGTTCCTGCCCGGGGTGGCGTCTTACCGCACCGTGGAGGCCAACCACAAGCTGGCCATGAGCCCCGCCGCCCAGTCCCTGGCGCTGGAGGGCAACCCGGTCCACGAGGACATGATGGACGCTCTGGAGGTCATCAAGGGGAAGAAGATCTTCTCCATCCAGATGATCCTCGACAGGCACCAGAACATCTACCGCGCCGTGTCCGGGGACTTGAACCAGGCGTTCCACGAGGCGATCGGATGGGCGAACGAGGTGTTCTCCGTCCCCATACCCGAGAAAGCCGATGTGGTCATATCTGTGGCCCCGTACCCCATGGACGTGGACCTGTACCAGTCCCAGAAGGCGCTGGACAACGGGAAGTGGGCCCTGAAGGAGGGCGGGAAGATCGTCATGGTCTCCAAGTGCAGGGAGGGCATCGGGAGCGATACGTTCCTGAAGCAGCTCTCCTCGTCCAGCGACCCCAGGCAGGTGCTGGAGAACATCAAGGCCGGGTACAAGCTCGGCTACCACAAGGCCGCCAAGATGGCGGAGATAGCCACGTGGGCGAGCATCTGGGCGGTCACAGATCTCGACCCGGAGCTGCTGAGGAAGGCCAACATCACGCCCTTCCCCACCGTGCAGGCCGCAGTCGATGCGGCCCTGGCGGAGAACCCTTCGGCGAGGGTCATGGTCCTGATGGACGGAAGCGTGACGATCCCCAGGTTGGAGTGATATTCATGTCGGGAAGTACGGAGTTCAAGGCTGACAGCCTCGAGAAGGTCAGGAAGGCGGTCAACGTATGCACGATGTGCGGGTTCTGCAAGAGCGTCTGCCCGTCGTTCAAGTCGATCGGTTGGGATTCGGCCCTATCCAGGGGACGCATTGTGCTCACATACGGTCTGCTGACCGGGGAGCTGCAGCCGGACGAGTCCCTCGTCAGGAACATGTACACGTGCACCACGTGCGCGGACTGCGTCCGCAGGTGCCCCTCGAAGGTCGAGATCGTCGACATCATCGAACTTTGCCGCGCGGACCTGGTGAAGGCGGGTTGCATCCTGCCCAAGCACGAGGCCATGTGCGAGAACATAATCAAAACGGGCAACCCGTTCGGGGAGACAGGCTCCAGGCAGGACGCTCTCGGAAGGAAGCCCCACAAGGCCAAGGTCGGCTACTTCGCCGGATGCACGGCCACGTTCCGCTCCAAGGAGACCGCCAGGGCCACCATGTCCATCCTCGACAAGATGGGGATCGACTTCACCACCCTGGACGAGACCTGCTGCGGGTCCGTCATGCAGAGGGTCGGATGGCCCCAGGAGGACGTCACCAAGCTGATGCAGGCCAACGTCGATGCCATCAAGGCCATGGGCGTCGAGACCCTGGTGCTGTCCTGCGCCGGATGCTACAGGATGTTCAAGCACGAGTACCCCAAGTACGTGGATGTGCCCTTCGAGGTGCTCCACATCACCGAGTTCCTCGCCGACAAGGACCTGAAGCTCAAGCCGGTGGACGGCGTCGTCGCGACATACCACGACCCCTGCCATCTCGGCAGGCACTGCGACGTGTACGAGGCGCCCCGTCAGGTCATCTCGAAGATCCCCGGGCTCCAGTTCAAGGAGATGCAGTACAACAGGAAAACCAGCCACTGCTGCGGAGGAGGCGGGGGAGTGCGCTCCGCCTATCCGGAAGAGGCCATGGACATCGCGTCCACCAGGCTGGACGAGGCCGGCTTCGCCGACCTGCTCATCACCTGCTGTCCGTTCTGCGTCAACAACCTGTCCGCCGCCAAGGGCGACAGGAAGATGCAGGTCAGGGACCTGGTCGAGTTGATAGACGAGCTGATGTGATTTGACGAACCTATTCAGGAGGCCCCCTTCGGGGCCTCCCCTCATAATGGGGATCCTGAACGTCACCCCCGATTCGTTCTCGGACGGCGGGAGCTGGACGGAACCGCGCGAAGCGGTCCGCCATGCCTTGGACATGATCGACCAGGGCGCGGACATCATCGACATCGGAGGGGAGTCCACCCGTCCGAATTCGGCGCCGGTCCCGGCGGACGAGGAGATCGCGAGGTTGGAACCCGTCCTCATGGAGCTGATCCCGTCGATATCCGTCCCCGTCTCCGTCGATACCATGAAGACATCGGTCGCGGAGCGCTGCATCGACCTGGGCGCGGCGATAGTCAACGACGTCTACGGTCTGAGGGACGAGGGGATGGCGGAGCTGTGCGCGTCCACGGGCGTGCACGCGGTCATCATGCACATGAACGGCATGCCGAAGACCATGCCCGCCTCGATGGGCGGGGATGCGAAGCGGCAGGTCCGCGACTTCCTGCGCGAGCGCACGCAGGCGGCGCTGGATGCGGGCATGAGGGAGGACAGGATCATCCTGGATCCCGGCATAGGGTTCGGCAAGGATCCGGACGAGAACATGGCCATCCTGAGGGACAGCGCGTACTTCTCGGACGGATATCCCGTTCTTTCTGGTTCCTCGCGCAAGCGCTTCCTCGCCACGTGGTTCCCCGACATGGACAGGGACGAAGCTTCCGCGGAAGCCGCCAGGATAGCCGCGGATTCGGGAGCGGACATCGTCCGCGTGCACAATGTCGAAGCGACGAGGCTCAGAGTTTCAGGATCACGCCTATCGCGATCCCGATGACGATCACGATCCCGGCGGAGCCCCAGAAGCGGTACTCCTTCGCCTTCTCCTTCTTCTCGCGAGCGACCTCGTTCCGCCTGCATTCCTCGTCGCAGTACTCCTCTCCGAAGGGGACTGGGTCCCCGCAGTACCTGCAATGCGAATGTTCGGGTAGTCTGAGGCCGCCTGCCATGTCCCGCATCATGGCGAAGCGCGATTTTAACCTGCCGAGACGACCCTCGGAGCATCGCGGTCATGGTTCCTAGGTCTCTCTTAGAACTTTGTTATAAGATATCTCGTAAGTGGTCCGTACTTAACCTCCGCCGTTCTAGACGTCGTGCCGGCATCACGGCAGGATGCGAACTATGAGGATAACGCTGTTCAACGTCAGGAACAAGGCGACGATGAAGATGGACCTGGACCCGGGCGAGGGGATCCGCGACATAGCGGACATCGCCTCGGAGGCGTGGGGTCAGGGGAACGGGGTGGTCCTGAGGGACGGGTACTCGATCCTCGGGCCGGAGAACGACATCGCGGGAATCCGCGACGGGGATGTCATCGAGGTGCTGCCCGACCCGTTCAGATGAACCGCCAATCTTGAAATACGGCGTGCGTGTCGGGCGTCTCCGAAGTGATGCGAGATGACCGGAAGGATGGGGACGCGCGCCGATGTTCTGTTCGGACAGGGGGCCATGGCGGCGATACTGGATGCCGCGGAGAAAGGGACGGACGGAGGACTCTCCGGATCGGTCGAGACCGACGAGAAGGGCTCGTACCGTCTCGTCACCGGCACCGGCAGGTTCGATGTCGGGATGTTCTTCCCTTCCGAGGGCACCGAAGCGACAGATGCCATGGCCGAGGAGCTCAAGAAGCGCTGCGGGACCGGCGTGCTGGTGGTCATCGACCCCGGGATCGGCGAGCTCGCGGTGTATATCGTGGAATCGGACGGATGCAGGATGGCATCCGCGCTGATGTCGGAATGATTCAGACCCAGATGGCGTGACGGCTGCGCATCTCCTCCTCGGTGATGCGCCTGCGCTCCATTATCTCGCTTACGATCCCGTCGAACAGTAGCAGAGAGGAATCCTCGAAAACCGTTCCGAGCGGGGCGACCTTCTTCACATCGTCCCCGTCGGGGATGGTCATCGATATGACCACGTCGGATGTGGCCGCCAGGGGGCAGTCCTCCACGCCGGTGACGCAGACGACCCTCGAACCTATGCGCCTGGCGATCTTCGCCGTCTGAACGACGGACGACGTCTTCCCGGTGTTCGAGATCAGGATGGTCAGGTCCTCCTTCCCGATTATCGGGGTGGTCATCTCGCCGACGAAATGCACGTCCAGCCCCAGTTGGACCAGGCGCACCGCGAACATCTGACCGACGAGTCCGGATCTCCCTGATCCGTAGACGAAGATCCTGCGGCAGCTCAGAATGCCCCCCACGAGCTCCTCGCGGGCGTGCGCATCCACCGAATCCAGGGCCTCCCTGCAGTTGGCGAGGATGCCGTCGACGCAGTCCAAATCACTCACCGGCGGCAGCGGCGGATTCCGCCGCCTTCTTCCTCTCCCTGAGCTCCTTGGCGGCCTTCTTGGTCAGGATCCTCTCCTGTATGATCCTCATGTACATGGCGTCGTGCTCCAGGAGCGGCGACGTGGAGATGATCGTGCAGTCGGGCCTCATCTCGCTCAGGGCCTCGGCCAGGGGGTCGAACTTGAGGTCGCCCTTCTTGATGGGGGTCAGCCTCTTCTCGTTGCCCTCGGTGTACTCGACACCCGCGAAGGCGGTGTGCATCCTGCCCTTGCAGTAGGGCTCGACCTGTTCCATCAGGTTCAGGAAGTCGTCCGCCTCCAGCAGCGTCCCGTTCGTGCGGGAGTGGTGGTGGGAGAAGTTGATGACCGGAGTGAGGTCGCCGATGTCCTCGCAGATGTCGAGGACCTGGTCCAGGGATCCGAAGACGTCCTCCTGCCCGGTGATCTCGATCCCGAGCCTGGGCTTGAGTCCGCAGCCCTTCCACCAGTCCACGATGGCGCCCAGGTTGTTGTAGATGTTCTCGTCCACGGTGTCCCTGTCGCGCCCCTCCTCGTATATCCCGAGGCTGGTGACCACGATGTCGCCGTCCAGGGCGTTCATGATCAGTCCGGCGTGCCTGATGCTGTCCATGCAGCTGTACGTGAGGTCGTCGTCCCCGCCCAGGTCCATGTAGTAGGGGGTGTGGATCGACAGCTTGACATCGAGCCTCTTGGCCATGTGGCCCAGGTTCCCGAGGGACCCGAAGGTCTTGGCGACGGGGGACGGCATGAAAAGAAGGTCGTCGTCCTCCTCGATGGGTTCGTCCGGGTCGCTGATGGGCTCCCCGTCCCTCATGATCTCGACCACGAAGTCCTCCTCGATGTCCTTGATGGTCCGTCCGACCTCCTCGTCCTCGGGGGGACGGGGGAACACGCCCGCGCGAACCATCTGGATCTCCAGTGCGCTGAGGCTGAGGTTATGGACATCCTCTATGCCGTCCTTCAGGGTGCGCCCTTTGCAGGACAGGGGTATTCCGGCCGGACCGAACCTTATCATGAGTGCCGCTAATCCCCCTTAAGTAAATAAGGCGTTCGTCATCGTCGGCGCATCTTTCGACTTAAGGGAAACAGTCTGCGATGCCCTTTAAATAGGAGGAAAAATAGGACTCCAGTATGAACTCCGGCAGGATCGTCGCCATCTCCAGCGCGTTGCTGGCAGTGGTGTCCCTCGTTGTGGCATGGGTCTACTACGAAGGCATCATGGTCATCATCTCGCTGTTCGCACTGGTGTTCGGTTCTATCGCATCCAAGCGCTGCTCCGCCAAGACCTGCGTCTACATCATGATCGCATCGGCGGCCGCGCTGGTGTGCACGGTCCTGTCCGTGACGGTCCTGAGCCAGGGCAACTTCCTGGGCGACGACGGCGACCCGACCGTGTTCTGGTTCGCACTCATCGGTCTGATCCACACGGTCCCGCTGGTCCCGCTGACCTTCGCCTCGTACACGATCATCGCGTCGGTCACCGGCGCATCGTACAACTGGGCCGTCGTCAGGGGCCTGACCCCGTTCATCGGGATGGGGATGGAGGTCCCGGGCTTCGTGCTCGAGTACGTGTTCGAGGGTTCCGACAACTGGATGACCGACAACGGCTACATCCTCTACCATTTCCTGATGACCGCGCTGGTCATGATAGTCTTCGCGTGGTACGCGTCCTCCCTGATGAGGCGCTACAACGTGATCGTGGACGAGAACGGGACGGAGGAGATCCTTTGCTGACCCGCGAGCAGGACGAGTACGAGCGCAGGGTCGCATGGGCGATGCTGATCCTCTGCCCCCTGTCCTTCCTGTTCATCTCGGTGTTCTCGTTCATCGGGGTGATGCCCGGCATCGAGGCCGGCCATCCCGCGATATATCTGGAGGCGACATGCTTCGCATGGGCCCTGGTGTCCATGCTGCTGCCCGCCCTGAGGCTCCTCAGGCTCGTCTCCGTGCCCCGCATGTTCCTGATAGTCGTCTACGCGAACATGTACTTCTACGTCCTGTCGCTGAACGTCGGTCTCTACATGAACGTCAGCTGGTGGGGCGACATGGGACACGTGATCTCGTCGACCATCGTGACGATGATCGTGTTCATAGCGCTGTGCGTGATGGAATGCAACTCGCCTCCCCACGTCACATTCGGCAGGAGGTCCGGCATGGCCGCCATGCTCTTCCTGGTGGCCCTCAGCTTCGGGGGCATCTGGGAGATGATGGAGGGATTCGCGGACTTCGCCGGCGGCGACTCGTACATGGTGTACGGCGCCAGCGATACCATGGGCGACCTCACCGCCGATCTGATCGGCGTGATGATCGTCACCGTCTGCGCCTACGTCTACCTGGGCCGCTTCACCGCGGAGGACATCGCGTCCACCGTCAGGATCGGCAGGGCCGCGTTCGTCGTCGAGGATGGCGGAGATGGATCCGAGCGATGTCAGAGACGCCCTCTGGGGCGATGAGGTCAAGGCGACCCGGACCGTCATATCGGTCCTGTTCCTGATTTCCTGCATAGCCTATCTGCTGGTGGTCCACGCGTCGGGCATAGAGACCGAGGTCATCCGCGACAGGTTCCACAAGAACGCGGAACCTCTGTTCCACGGCGACATGCCGGCCACGGAGTATCCTCCTCTGGCGCTGCTGTTCATAGCGATCCCCAGGCTGTTCGGGTCCACCGAGTGGGGGTACGAGACCGCGTACGTCGGTCAGATGTTCGTGTTCATGGTGATCGGGCTCCTCCTGGCGTCCCGCCTGGCGCGGGACCTGGGGTTCGACAGGCGCAAGGCGATGATGATCTACGCGATCCTCACCCTTCTGATGCTGGAGTTCGTCCTGGACCGCTTCGACATGATCGTCACGGTGTTCACCCTCGCGTCCATCGTCATGTTCATCGAGAAGAGGTATCCGGCGGCGTTCTTCCTGCTGGCGTGCGGGACTCTCTTGAAGGTGTATCCCGCGATGCTGTTCCCGGTGTACATGCTGTTCCTGTGGCAGGGTCGCGAGTTCCGCGAGTCGGCCGTCGGCACCGCGGCGTTCGTCCTCACGGGGCTGGCGGTCGTGGCCGTCTGCCTGGTCTTCGAACCGGACGCGATAACCAGCTTCCTGGGATACAACGGGGACAGGCCGCTGCAGATCGAATCGACCGCCGCCACGCTGCTGTACCCCCTGTCGATGTTCGGCATATCCGACATGTGGATCCAATCCGCCAAGGACTTCGGGAGCTTCATGTCCGACAATCTGAGGGGGTCCCTCCCGGACGCGGTGGCCGCCCAGCTGCTGCCGGTCCTGGTGATATGCGTCGCCGCCGTGTGGGTCGTCTATTTCGCGTACATCCTGAAGGCCCGCAGGACCCTCGCCCCCATGGCCATCACGTGCCTGGTGTGCATGATCATGTTCCTGACGGTGAACAAGGTGTTCTCCTCCCAGTATCTGATCTGGCTCATCCCAGTGGTATTGCTGGTATGCGCCGTGTGCGGAGGGTGCTACGCGAAGAGGCTCTTCTGGATGTCCGTCCTGACAATGGTCCTCACCCAGGCGTGCTTCGCCTACAACATCGGGTACCTGGGCGGAGGGGACGGGATAAACGACCTCGGGATGATGCTCCTGCTCGCCAGGAACATCGTCGTCCTGGCGATGCTCGCCGATGCCGTCAGGGAGATGCTGGCACACATCCGCGGGAAGGACTCCGGGGACGATCCCGGGGCCGTCGCCAGCCTTATATAAGAGCACCAGTTAGTCGTGATGCTCTTCAGAGCCGATGAATGATGAAGGCGCATTTGAGCGCCGGAAAGAGGTAATTGAAATGTCCGTATACGTGAAATTCGAGACGCCCAAGGAGATCTCCGACAAAGCCTACTCCCTCGCCGAGATGGCCAGGGACGGCGGCAAGATCAAGAAGGGAACGAACGAGGTCACCAAGGTCGTCGAGCGCGGCAACGCCGCCATCGTCATCATGGCCGCCGACGTCGAGCCCCCCGAGATCCTGGCCCACATGCCCGCTCTGTGCGACGAGAGGAACGTTCCCTACGTCTACGTCCCCAGCAAGACCGAGCTCGGCGCCGCCATCGGACTCGACAAGCCCACCGCGTCCATCGCAATCATGGACGTCGGCAAGGGGAAGCCCCTCTGCGACGAGATCGCCCAGGCAGTCAAGAACCTGAAAGGCTGAAGGTGAGCTGAATGGTAGACACCGACAGCATACCCGCCGAGGTCGTTGAGGTCATCGGCAGGACCGGAATGACCGGGGAGGCAACCCAGGTCAAGGTCCGTGTCCTCGACGGCCGCGACAAGGGCAGGATCATCACCAGGAACATCATGGGTCCCGTCAGGATGGGGGACATCCTCATGCTGAGGGAGACCTCGAGAGAAGCCAGGAAACTGGGCATGAGGTGATTCGAATGGTTGACACCACCAGGAAGTGCTCCTTCTGCGGAGCCCCGATCGAGCCCGGAACCGGCAAGATGTACGTCAAGAAGGACGGCACCGTCCTGTTCTTCGACGCCAACAAGTGCTACAAGAACATGATCGAGCTCAAGAGGGTGGCCAGGACGACCCTGTGGACCGAGAAGGCCCACGCGGAGAAGGCCACCAAGCTCAAGGCCATGGAGAAATCCGGGGCCGCCGAGAAGACGGAGTGAGCGTCATGGCCATGGAGCAGACCTACCTCATGGTGAAGCCCGACGGAGTCCAGCGCGGACTCTGCGGCGAGATCGTCTCCCGCTTCGAGAAGAAGGGACTGAAGATCGTCGGCATGAAGCTGATGACCATCTCCAAGGAGACCGCGGAGAACCACTACGGGGAGCACAAGGGCAAGCCCTTCTTCCCCTCCCTGATCTCCTACATCACCTCCGGACCCGTCCTCGCGATGGTCCTCGAGGGAGAGAACGCAGTCTCCGTGTGCAGGGGAATGATGGGCAAGACCAACCCGGCCGAGTCCGCCCCCGGCACCATCCGCGGGGACTACGCCATGGTCACCGGGATGAACATCATCCACGGATCCGATTCCGTCGACTCCGCCAAGAGGGAGATCTCCATCTTCTTCAAGCCCGAGGAGCTCATCTCCTACGAGAGGACCTCGGACAAGTGGATCTACGAGTGATTCCAAACCTTTTCAACAAACCATTTCCTTCATATCTATAGGGGTGTCCCTCATGGCGATAAGGCAGCCGGTAGTCAGTGTTCTGGGTCATGTCGATCACGGCAAGACCAAACTGTTGGACCGTATCAGAGGGACGTCCGTCCAGGCCAGGGAGGCCGGGGCCATCACCCAGCACATCGGAGCGACCGAGGTCCCGATCGACCACATCTACAAGATGTGCGGCAAGCTGATCGGCTCCAAGAAGTTCGACGTCCCCGGTCTGCTGTTCATCGACACCCCCGGGCACCAGTCCTTCGTCACCCTGCGCGCCAGGGGAGGGTCGCTGGCCGATCTGGCCGTTCTCGTGATCGACATCAAGGAGGGGCTGATGCCCCAGACCATCGAGTCGATCCGCATCCTCAGACAGTACAAGACGCCGTTCGTCATCGCCCTGAACAAGATCGACTCCATCGAGGGGTGGATCAGCGAGGACGGCAGGCCGTTCGTCCTGTCGGAGAAGATGCAGCAGGCCCACACCATCGGCGTCTTCGAGGAGAAGATGTACAACATCATGGCCCAGCTGGCCCAGGAGGGCATATCGTCGGACAGGTACGACAGGATCGACGATTTCACCAAGGCCGTGGCCCTCGTGCCCATAAGCGCCAAGGAGGGCGAGGGTATCCAGGACCTGCTCCTGGTGCTCATCGGTCTGGCCCAGCGCTTCCTCGAGACGCAGCTGGAGAAGGGCGAGGGACCCGGAAAGGGGACCATCCTCGAGATCAAGGAGGAGCGCGGACTGGGGAAGACCCTGGACATGATCCTCTACTCCGGGACGCTGAAGAAGGGCGACACCGTCGCGCTGGGGACCCGCGGGGCCCCCGTGGTGACGAAGATCAAAGCAATCCTGAAGCCCAAGCCCCTGGACGAGATCCGCGACCCGAGGGACCGCTTCGACTCCGTCAAGGAGCTGCACGCCGCCGCCGGGGTCAAGATCTCCACGCAGAACTGCGAGGGGGTCATCGCCGGAGCGCCCATAATCGTCGTGAAGGGTCCGAACGACCCCGCCATCAAGGCGCTGGCCGAGGAGACCAGCATCAAGATCGAGACCCAGGAGAACGGCATCACCATCAAGGCCGACGCCATCGGTTCGCTGGAGGCCCTCGCGTACGAGGCCAAGGCGCATGACATCCCCATCAGGAAGTACGGCATCGGCGAGATCACCCGCAGGGACATCGTCGAGACCGCCTACGCGGACAAGAAGAACTGCGTCATCCTGGGATTCAATTCCACTCTATCCAAGGACGCCGAGGCAGAGCTCGCCAACCACGAGGAGCTGAAGGTGTTCACCAACCAGATCGTCTATCAGCTCATAGACGACTACATCGAGTGGGTGGAGGACTGCAAGAAGCAGAACGACACCGACAAGAGGTCCATGTTCTCGTTCCCCGCGAAGTTCATGGTGCTCCCGAACTGCGTCTTCCGCGCGAGCAAGCCCGCCATCGTCGGCGTGCGCGTGCTGGCCGGCAGGATACGCCCCGGGGAGAACCTCATCGGTCCCGACGGGAGGGACCTGGGGAAGATCAGGAGCATCCGCATCGGCGAGGATGTGCAGAAGGAGGCCAAGCAGGGCGACGAGGTCGCAGTGGCCATCGACGGCATCACCATCGGCAGGCAGCTCGACGAGGAGGGCATCGTTTACGTCGACCTCATCGAGTCGGGCTTCAAGCAGCTGCAGCAGGTGGACCTCAACGCCGACGAGAAGATGGCGATGGAGGAGACCGTCGCGATCAAGAGGAAGGAAGAGCCTTTCTGGGGTATGTGAGCAGGGGGTCGCCCCGTGACTTACCTCACAGTCCCGTTCTTCACCTACGTATTCTCCATCGTGCCGGTCTGGCTGCCCTGGCTGGCGGTCAGCCTGGTCGCGATGTACATGCTCCTGTTCCTGGAGCGCTTCGACCCCAGGACGTTCGTCTTCTGGACGGCGATAGTGTTCGTGGTGCCCTTCGCGGGCTTCTTGATGTATCTGCTGTGGGGCTGCACCGTGCCCATGCGGGCCGAGGGCAGGGCCAAGGCGGATTCCGACAGGGACTTCATGAACGGATCACCGGACCCCGTGCCGAGCGGCGACCGCCGTCTGGCGGACCTGCTGTCCGGCTCCGGGGCCGACGTCTACACGGAAGAGAACGACGTCTCGTTCCATTGGAGGGCCCACGACGGCATCGACAGCCTGCTGAACGCGATGTCCGGGGCCAAGAGGACCATCCACATCGAGGCCAACCGCCTGCTGGGCGGGGAGTACGGCCGCAGGATGGCGGACATCCTCTGCCAGAAGGCGAGGGAGGGTATCGACGTCAGGATCCTGACGTCCGCATTGGGATTCGGACGCACGCCCCATCTCGGGAGGATGAAGGCCGACGGGGTCCGCCATCGCACGTTCCATTCGAGAATCCATGCAATGTTCGCCATCAAGCCGTCCAACCGCTGCCTCAGGGACATCTGCGTGATCGACGGGGTCCGCGGGTTCACCGGCATGGGCGCCTACGTGGAGTTCGAAGGCCGCGCGTCGTCCCGCGCCGAGCGCAGGTTCCTCGCAGATTGGTGTCACGCCTCCGGCGAGAAGGCGGAGTCCTGTGACGACATCGCCGGGACGGGCGGTTGCGGGATCCAGCTGGTGCCGTCGGGACCGGATGCGCCGGACATGCCGATGCTCCACGGGTACTCCGGCATGATATCCGACGCGCGCGAGAAGCTGTTCATAACCTTCCCGTACCTGGTGCCGGGCGACGAGATGTACAGCTCGATCAAGCAGGCCGTCATAGCGGGAACGGACGTCAGGCTCCTGATCCCCGCGAGATGCAGGCACTGGTACCAGGCGTGGAACTCCCTCGCGGCCGCCGGCCCCCTCATCGACGCCGGCGCCAGGGTCTATTTCGCACCGAAAGCGATGGTCAAATCCATGGTCGTCGCCGACGGGAGGGTGTGCACCATCGGGTCCGGCGTGTACAA
>CAVABN010000023.1:6915-21995 GCA_963586845.1 Bifidobacteriaceae bacterium | reverse complement strand
GTCCGAGGGGCACAATGTAGTGTACTCCGATACGGACTCGGTCTTCGTCCAGTCCCCGGGGAGCACGCTGGAGGAATCCGTGGAGTTCGGGACCGAGATGGCCGGCAGGTACTCCCGCGACGGCGGGACCCTGGAGTTCGAGAAGATCCTCGAGCCCCTGTTCACCCACGGGAAGAAGAAGAGGTACGTCGGCAGGATCGTCTGGCCCTCGAGGCAGGAGGAGCTGCTGGTTCGCGGATACGAGTCCAGAAGGACCGACTCGTTCGATCTCCAGAACAGGCTCCAGACCGACATGTTCGAGTGCATCCTCGACGAGAGGAACGACGACGCCCTCGCATTGGCGAAGAAGACCATCCAGGACACCCTGGCGGGACGCGTGGACATGGCCGAACTGGTGATCTCCAAGACCTGCAAGGGCCTGGACGCCTACGAGAACCCCGACAGGATGGCGAACGTACAGGCGGCGAAGAAGCTCATGGACATGGGCTACGACTTCATCCCCGGGATGAAGGTCTCCTGGATCGTCACCGACGCCAGGTCGGCTCCGATGAAGGTGGAACCGTGGGTGAGCGGGAAGCCCTTCGAAGGGAAAGCGGACTACCGCTACTACGCCGAACGCCTCTCGAAGATGGCCGGCATGGTCACCGATGTGTTCGGATGGGGCGAGAAGGATCTCATGATGGGCAGTCAGCAGGCCACCCTGCTGGACGGCGGGATGTTCGAATCACGCGCAGGGAAGGTCAGCAAGGATCCCCCCGCGCCGGCGAAGCCCAAGCCCAAGATGAAGAGCCTGGATGATTTCTTCCGATCGGAGCGATTCGGGCACCGGGATCGGTCCCGCGGGGACGCGGCCGAGGAGCTTGTCGAGTCCCACGAGCATTATGCCCCCCGATTCAGCGAACTCCCGGAAACGCTCATCGAATCCGGATCCGGAGAAGAAGACCATGAGGACGTCGTCGAGGCCTTCGATGACATCGACACGCTTCTTCAGACTCTCGTATTCCTTGAATCCCAGGGGCCCGTCGGAGAACTTGCATTTGCAAACGAATATCTTGGAGGACTGGTCGTCGATGACCTCGGCCACTGTGCCGATCTCCGCATACTTCCAGTCGATCCTGCCCCACCACTTGCCCACCTTCTTCACGGGGTAGTTGCGGCAGAGGTAATCGCGACAGAGCGCTTCGAACCTTTTCTCGAGGAAGGCGTCGACCTTGTCCATAATGTCCTCGACGTTCGCTTTCTCCGGATGCTCGCATCTGCGGAGCACCCGGTAGTTGAAGTCAAGCAGAGGATGCGATATCGAATAAGGGCTGCTGCAAGGTCCGTCCATGAGCATCGGATCCGGGCGCTCCACGAATCCCACGTACTCCAACGTTTCCAGATACTTCATGCAGAGAGTCTGCGATATCCTGAGTTCCTTCGCTATTGCCTTCGGGTCCGTTTTCCCGTTCGCTATGCAGGCGAGTACGCCCGAATACTTCTGGAACGGCTTGAAACCGCCGAGGATCTCATCGGATTCGTTCAGAAGCGGCGCATCCTCGTTCAGGAAACAGCGCTGCAGACATCCGGAATAGGTCTCGGAGTTCATCATCGCCTGATTCGCCGGAAGACCACCAACAGTCAGATACGTGCTGATCATGTCCTTGTCGGACATCCCCGGATGGTATCCGGTGCAATCCTCGCACCTCCTCGGCGATAGCCCGCATGCGGAATCGAGCCTGCCGTAAAAGGGACCGCGATATGACTCGAAGACATCCAACAGCTCCAGACGGCCGCTGAAGATCACCACCGTCTCCGTGTCACGGATATCGCGGTCCAAGAAACGCTGGAAGAGGGATTCCGTCCCTCTCCTCCCCAGGAGATTCTGGAAGTCGTCGAAGACCACGACCAGACGCCTTTCGATGCATCTCTTGCGGATCATGATGATCGCATCGCTGAGATTGTTCAGATGCGGACAATCGGAATCCTCGCGGAGGAGATCCTCCATGTAGGCGACGTTCTCCTCTTCGCTGCACTTCTTGAACCGGAAGAACAGCGCATCCTTGCCCTCGCAGAACTTCTCCAGCAACGTGGTCTTCCCGGCCCCTTTGTCACCATAGATGAAGTATGCGATCTGTTCCCGGAGGGAGTAGAGCTCCTCCAACTCATCCAATACCTCCGATTCCAGCCCACCCCTCACGAATCCGGACATCTTCAACAACCCCTCGATTACGTGATTCGCATACATATTCGGATATACAAATCATTTGCAGGCTTTGATTTCCGCTCAACCTTCAAATCGCTCCTCGCCCTTCATCCGAACGGACATGACAGACGCAACGACGACCATCGACGAGCTGAAGGCGATGATAGCGGCATTCTGCTCCGAGCGCGATTGGGACCAGTACCACAACAGCAAGGACCTCGCCATCGGGATCGTCACCGAGGGCTCCGAGCTTCTGGAGCACATGCGCTTCAAGACCGTCGAGCAGATCGAGGAGCTCATGTCCGGGCCGAAGCGCGAGGACATCGTCGACGAGCTCTCGGACACGCTGTACTTCGTGATCCGCTTCGCGCAGATGAACGGGATAGATCTCAGCGAGTCCCTGGCGAGGAAGCTCGCCAAGAACGCCGAGAAGTACCCCGCGTCCGTCGTCAGAGGATGCAACAAGAAGTACGACGAGTACTGAGGGGGCGCCCTCGGGCGCCCCCGTCCCCTCACACGCAGGGGATCATGCAGTCCGCGCGGAGACTGACCTCCAGGATCTCGTAATCCGCGTCGGGGGCCGTCACCGGCCCGTCCGCCTCTATCTCCTCCAGCCTGCACTTCATCCTGTGCGCCGTGGCGTTGGATATCCCGCACCTTATCGCCGCCGATCTGACGCTCATGCCGTCGACGTAGCATTCCGCGAAGGCCATCCACTTCTCCTCCGGCACCTGCGACCTCGACATCAGCCTCATCGGCGTGAAGGTCCTCCTGCATTCCTTGCAGCGGTACCGTTCGGTCCCCTTGGCCGTCCTCCCGTAGTGCACGATGCTCGTGCACCCGCAGTCGGGGCACTCCATGGGGGCCTCCGTGTCGAGCCGCACCATCGTCTCCTTGAGGATCCTCAATCTGTTCTCGCGATACCTCCTCCCGGCATCGCTCTCCTTCCATCTTTCCTGTCTCGGTGTCACTCAGATCACCGATGCTTTGGTATCGCGTTCTAGAATATAACTAGTTAGTTGTAATCTTTGTAATGCCAGTAATGTGGGTAATCCCGGTCATCCTTCACGAGCAGGATATTTATATGGCACCGACTTCCCACAGCCGTGGAGCGCTTAGCTCCGCGAACGGAGATGTGCCGTCTGACGGTGAATCCGTAAAGGTGATTCCAATGAGCGACGAAACTCAGGAACAGGAGACACGCCCGGTCAACGGGAAGAGCATGTACTACTACATCGGCAAGGCCTGGGACACACCCGAGAAGTCCTACGTCAAGGCCCTGAACTACGAGCGCAGGATCCAGTGGCGCAAGGAGGAGAACTTCCTCCGCATCGAGCGCCCGACCAGGCTCGACAGGGCAAGGGCCCTCGGATACAAGGCCAAGCAGGGATACGTAGTCGTTAGGGCAAGGGTCAGGAAGGGATCCTTCCAGAAGAGGGCCATCGTCACCGGACGCAGGGCCAAGAGGAAGGGAATCAACCAGATCACCGTCGGCAAGTCCCTCCAGAGGATGGCCGAGGAGAGGACCGCCAAGCGCTACCCCAACCTCGAGGTGCTGAACTCCTATTGGGTCGGCGCCGACGGTCAGCAGGAGTGGTACGAGGTCATCCTCGTGGACCCCGCGCACCCCGTCATCAAGGCGGACCCCAAGATCAACTGGATCTGCGAAGGCAACCAGAAGAACCGCGTCTACCGCGGAAAGACCTCTGCCGGCCAGAAGGGTCGCGGTATGAGGCACACCGGCAAGGGAGCCGAGAAGGCCAGGCCTTCCGTCCGTGCCAACCAGAGAAGGATCAAGTGATCCTTCCCTCCTAAACCCCTTACCCGCCCTCCGGGGCGGACTCTTCTGTGTTTCAGATTTCGAGAGAACGCCCGTCCGATGACCGGAACGGGCTTTGGGAAAGGGCTCAGAGGCCCTGTTTGATCGTCCGGTAGATGTCCGAGACCTCCTCGTCGCTCATCCCGACTGTGGGGAAGAAGACCGGAAGAGGATAGGAGGACACGTCGACGGAATCGAGGTTGTCGAGACAGGTCCCGAGAACGTATCCCAGGGCCTGCTTGTGCTCGGTACCCTCCTTGAGGATCGGGTCGTACTGCTTCAATACCGACCAATCCGCGGATCCGGAGATCACGACCCTGCATCCGCGCTTCATCATCAGCCATGCGGAGACGATGCCACGTTCGTCGTCCGCCACCGCCAGGACCTTGCCCTGGCTGCCGACCGGCAGGCCGGCGTGGCAGCGGATGATGTCGCCGAACACGTACGCCTTGTTGTCCCTCACCTCCACGTAGAAGGTGACCTCGGGGTTCGTCAGGTCGACCTTGACCCCTTTGGACTCGTTGGCGATGAATATGGCCGATCCCGCCTCCCTCCCGACGTCCATGCTCGTGTAGCCCTGGGATCCCTCCCTGCGGGCCTTAACGGCGAAGGACTGCCCTTCGGAAAGGCGGGGCAGCGAGTATTCGGCCGCGAGGGCGCATATGTCCTCCATCTTGGACGTGGTCTCCTCGACGACGGACAGGGACGCGATCCCGAAGACCTTCCTGAGCGAAGCGACCGCCCGGTCGGCATCCTCGGTCTCGATGTAGAACCTGGCGCCCTGCCTGTTCACTATCGCTTCGACCCCGTCCTCCATCAGCATGGAGACGGCGTTCTCGCGGAGCTGGTTCTCGAACCTCCTCCTGACGGGGGCGCTCTTGAGCCCGATCTCCGAATATCTCGCCAATATCACGGCCATTTGGTTTCCTCAGGAGAACTGTATGGCGTACGCCAACAGATAGATTGCGAAGATCACGGCGAGACCGTACATGATCGGACTGACCTCCTTGGCCCTCTTGGACCCGATCATTCCGATGCAGTAGACGACGACGCCGAGCGCGATCCCGTCCGTGATGGAGTAGGTGAGCACCATCATCAGAATGGTCGTGATGACGCCCATGACGAGGGGCATGTCGTCCCAATCGACGTGCTTGAGCTCCATGGCCATGGCGAATCCGACGAGGACCATCGCACCGACGGTACAGGCGGATGTGACCACTCCGAACAGCGGAGCGATGAACAGACACGCCGCGAACAGGATGGCGACGATCACGGGGACCAGTCCGGTCCTCGCTCCGGCCTCGATACCGACCGCGGACTCCGCGAAGGCGGTGGCGGGCGTGCATCCGATGACTCCGGAGAGGGAGGCGAATCCCGCGTCGACGCTCAGCGCCTTCTCGCAGGTGACGTTCCCTTCCTCGTCGGTGAATCCGGCGCGCTTCCCGATGGCGATAAGGGTTCCGGACCCGTCGAAGAACTCGACGAAGGCGAGTGCTACGACGACCATCAGGAAGTCGATGCTCAGGAGGTTGGACGAGAGTCCGTCCAGGAACTCTCCCACAGGGGGAGCCGCGGGGGTGGCGAAGACCGACGAGGGGATGTCGATGATGCCGGCGGCCATCCCGATGATGGCGGTGGCGATCATACCGATGAGGATCCCGGCGTTGACCTTGCGGGCCACGAGGAACACGGTGAGGACGATACAGAAGATACCGAGCAGAACGACGGGCTCGGCGAGGTCGCCGATCCCCACGAGGGTGGAGGAGTTGGCGACGATTATCTGAGCGCCCTGGAGTCCGATGAATGCGATGAAACATCCGATTCCGGCGACGATCCCGGCCTTGAGGCCGTAGGGGATCTTGTCGAGGAGCTTCTGCCTGATCCCGGTGACGGTCACGAGGAAGAACACGAGACCGGCGATGAACACGGCGACGAGAGCCTCGGACCAGGAGAATCCCATTCCGAGAACGGCGGTGTAACAGATCAGGGCGTTGATCCCCATACCGGGGGCCATCGCCACGGGGTACCTCGCGTAGAGACCCATCGCCAGCGATCCGATGACCGCCATGATGATGGTCGCGGAGAATGCGGCATCCGGATCGACCCCGGCGGCCGTCATCATTCCCGAGTTGACTGCGATGATGTAGACCATGGCGAGGAAGACCAGGATTCCTCCCTTCACCTCGGTCTTGAGATTGGACCCTCTGGCAGTGATTCCGAAGAACCTGTCCAGACTACTATTTTCGTCCATGTGAATCGGCACGAAGGATGGGTATTAAAAAGACGATGCTCCAAATATGTATGTCTATACAGTCTCATTGAAAATACATATTTTCAGCCCTCCTGGTAGCAAAGATGCATTCCAATCGAACTAAAGGCCAGACAAATATTTTATCGGCATTCCGATGCGGGGGGACAATGGACCCGATCATACTCGCCGGACTCATCGTCATGGGCATGGGCGCCGGCGTGCTGGGAGCGCTTTTCGGACTGGGAGGAGGCATCATCTTCGTCCCCGTCCTCATGCTCGTCTTCGGACTCGCCCCCACGGAAGCGGTGGCGATCAGCCTGATCGGGATAGTCGCGGGATCGGTCGGAGCCTCCACGGTCTTCGTGGACAAGGGTCTGTCCAACGTGCGTCTGGGTCTTCTGTTGGAGATCACGACGGCGACGGGTGCGATCGTCGGCGCCATACTGGCGACGTACCTCGAGGAATGGATCCTCATGGTCATCTTCTCCATCATCGTGTACATCAGCGGTTACCGCATGTTCAGGAGCCAGGAGAAGGTCGTCCCTCCCGCGGAGGGCGCCGAAGGCAGGTACGCGTTCCGTTATGAGGATGAGGCCCACGGGGAATGCGTCGACTACGAGGTCCAGAACGTGAAGGGCGGGATGGCCCTGTGCACCGCCGCAGGCATGATCTCCTCGATGACGGGCGTCGGAGGAGGGCTCGTGAAGGTCCCCCTGATGAACCTGTACATGCACGTTCCGATGAAAGCGGCGAGCGCCACGAGCAGCTACATGATCGGCATCACCGCCTTCTCGGGAGCGATAACGTACTTCCTCGGAGGGCAGGTCCTCCTCGAGTACGCCGGAGGCGTTGCGATAGGCGCGTTCCTCGGTTCCGTGCTCGGGACGATAATCACCCGCAAGATAAGTGCCAGACATCTCAGGAAGTACTTCTCCGTGGTCGTCTTCTTCATGGCGACCCTGGTCCTCCTGCAGGCCTTGGGGGTGCTGCGATGTCGCTCAACAAGCTCACCGCCCTGGTGCTCCGCGCCGGGATCGTGCTCGGATTGATCCTGATAACGATAGGGCTCGCGGTGACCATGACCGGAGGGGAGGATTCGATCCTCTACGCCGGAGTCCTCGTCCTCATAGCATCGCCTTTCGCAGGCGTGATTGCGACATTCCTGTGCCTCGTGAAGGAGAAGGATTGGTTCTGGGTGCTCGTCGCCGGGATCCTGCTCACGATCACGTGCGCGGGCGTCGTCCTGTCGCTTTGAGAGCTGTATCGCACAGCCGGATGGAGTGTTCTTGAGGGTCGTTTATCCCCTATTCGCACATCTTCCCGTCAAATGGAGGCGAAAGATGGCGAGCGAATGGGAGGAGCTTGAGAAACTGTCGAAGGACGATTTGATCATAGAGCTCGTGAAAACCCGCAGGGCCATGCGCAACATGTGCAGCGTCCTGCAGGAGATATCCGGGGACGGTGCTTCGCATTTCCTCTACGATACGGGTGAAAAGCCATCTGACGAATGGCTTTCGAAGATTGTCGCCCATGCGGTGTCCCACTTGAAGCCTGGCGATGAACTCGACGGTTCGGATCTTGAACGCTACGGTGTTGACAGCGAGACCGCAGACGAATACTGCTACGGCCCTGATTGGTGATCTTCGGCCAAAGTACAATCCTTCCTTCATTCCGTTTCATCCTAGCCAATAATCCAACATCTGTTTCGACCGTCAGTATGACACGCTTATCTCCGATTCCGCTTCTGCAGAACGGCACACATGAGGTGAGAAAGAAATGGTTAGCGAATGGGAGGAGCTTGAGAAACTGTCGAAGGACGAGCTCATAATCGAACTCGTCAAGGCGCGTCGTGCCATGCGCAACATGTGCATCGTTCTAGACGAGCTTTCCAAAACCGGTGCCTCCGACTTCATGTATGATGAGGGGGAGACACCTTCGCCTTCTTGGCTTGAGAAGATCGCTACCTATGCCGATGCCCAACTTGATTCGGATTCGGAACTGGACAACGCTGATCTCGAAACCTATGGCGTGGATCATGAGACTGCGACCGATTATTGCTACGGCCCGGATTGATGACCTCGACCAAAGACGCGACTGCTCGATTATCTCGTTACCCTGAGGATGAATCAATCCGCCATTCCCGGTTGGTATTTTGAAGAGCCGGATAAGTGGGATTTTTGCAAAGCCAGCGCGGGCTTCGTTGGATGGACAATTGTGGTGCAAGGGAAGGGATTTGAACCCTCGAACTCCTACGAGAATAGGCCCTGAACCTATCTCCTTTGGCCAGGCTCGGATACCCTTGCACGGAGAGCCTGAATCTGCGGATATCGTTCCGCTATATAATGGATTGGATGTTTTTCCGACATGCCAGAGGGAGCCCCGAGAGTGCGTACGGGACTGCTGACACGTCGGATCTTTGGTAAAGGGTTGAGGCAGAGCGGTTAATGCTTTTGGTCCTCCCGGACTGACCGTCCGGGAGGGCAGATTTCTTCTGGGTTGTCTTCAGGCCTTCATTATCTTCATCCAGCCGCCGGACTCGTAGATCGCGAGTTTCCTCTTGGCCAGGATGGCTTCGAACTCTTCCCAGGTTATGACGTCCAGCCTGTTGTTCTTCCCCTTGGTGAACTGAACGCCCTCTGTCCCCTTGACCTTGCCGGGCTTGAGACCCTTGTTCTTCGCAATGGCCTGAGCCTTCTTCATATCGATTTTTTCCATGACTATGGTATCATCCCCCCTTAGTCTGGATTTTTTAAGCTTATTTAAACTATAAAAATGTATAGCCGATTTTCCGCGTTCTGGCATCATATCTTGGATGTATCGTACAACGTCTAACTAGGTCCACACCTCCGTCGCAACTGATATCAACCCTCGGGGAGTTGGGCTGGATATGTCCCGCATAGGGAAGATGATCCTCGAATCCTCTTCCGCAGAGAATGTGTCCCCCGAGGACGGATTGATCCTGGGGAAGGCCCTCGCCATGGATTACCGCAGGGTGATAGTGGCCCGCGACCTGTCCCGCAGCGGTCGGATGATGGCCGATGCCGTGATCTCGGGTCTGCTTTTCCAGGGGGCCGACGTCATGGATGCGGGTGTCCTCAGCGTCCCCGCGGCCGCGATGTACTCCTCCAACGGGGACTGCACCGTGTACGTGTCCGGGGGATGGGGGCTCGCCGACGGATACCACCTGATGAATCCTGACGGCAGCATGTTCAGGGACGAGCAGATCAGACGCCTCGACAGGGTGTTCCGCACCCCTCCCGCGCCTCCGGCGCACGAGAAGCTCGGAACCTATTCCGTGAGGAACGGGATAGTCGAGGAGTACAACAGGAGCCTGGCGGAGAAGATGGGGGACGAGCTTGAATGCTCCATAGTCCTGGACTGCGGATGCGGGACCGCATCCGATTCCCTGCCCCAGATCCTCAACGGATCGGGTGCGGAGATCCTGACGCTCAACGCCCAGAAGGATCCGGACCACGTGTGCCAGCAGGACGCCGCCGGTGACGAGGGGCCGGAGAGGCTGGAGAGCATCGTCGCCGACAGCACCGGAAGCATCGGGATACGCGTCGACGGCACGGGGACGTCGATAACCGTGATAGACGAGAACGGACGCACCCTGTCTCAGGACCGCCTGTTCGCGATGCTCGTGCTCTATCTGAGGCCGGCATCCATCGCGGTGCCCATGTCCGTCGCGTCGCTCATCACGGACGCTTTCAAGGGGGATGTCGACGCGGACGTCGATTCCCCGTACGAGCTCCCGTCCGAGGAGCGCGCCCCGACGTTCACAGAGGACAGCCTCACGGCGGTGTGCCAGGCCGTCAAGGACGGGGCATCCCTCGGATACTGCGACGGGATCATCGTCTTCGGCGACGGCCCTGCCGTGGGAGACGGGATAAAAGCGGCCGCCGCGGTCGCCCGCATGGCCGGATCGAACAGTCTCCGCGGCATGGCGGATTCGTTCCCATCGTATCTTCGCGAGGAGAAGCAGATCCCCTGCGAACTGAAGGCGGACGAGTTCAGGCGCGCCTTCGAGGAGGTCGTCGGCGGTCTCGCAGACAGATGCTCCCGCTACGGGGACGGATACAGGATCTCCATGGACGACGGATGGTTCGTCGTCCGTCACGCGGTGCATGACGACGGCGCCCGTATCGAGATAACGGCGGAATCCAAGGATCGCGCCTATCTCGCCGGATTGATGGAGATGGCCGAGAACCTCGCCGACGGCACCATGAAGGAATGAGATCGGTAGATGACCTCGAGCTCCACCGGCTCGCCGTAGGAATCGTAAGCTCTCCAGCTGGTCCTGTCGTAGGGCTGGCACGTTATGAAATGGATCCCGCCGGTGTTCCTGAAGAAGTCCTTGTCCGCATCCGAAGGCTCGTTCGAATACCCCGGATGGGAGTGGGCGGAGCCTGCCAGGCTGTAGTCTATCGGCGCCATCCACTGGTTGAGGAAGCTGTGCGAATCCCCGTACACCGTGCCCGGGAGCAGCACCATCTCGGAGATGACGCCGTCTATCTCCCGGGTCATGCACAGGAACTCGTCCGGATAGGTGGACCTGGCGGACTCGTTGAACGCATCGATGAAGTCGATGTCCACCGCGCGGATCTGGCTCATAGTGTGTTCACCAACTTCCTCCTCACGCGGGAGTAGAAGTCCGTATCGAAGCGGATGAAGCGGGCCTTCTGCTCCGAGAGCATGAACTCCACCTTCGAACCCCCTTCCATGTAGATCTCCTCCTGCCCGTCGAGGACTATGAGGCATCCCTTGTCGAGGACGTTCTCCACCGTGACCTTCGACGTCGCGGGGACGACGAACGGCCTCGAACTGAACTTGTAGGCGGCCATCGGGACCACCATGAGGGCGTTGACGTGCGGGTCCATGTACGGCGCTCCGAGGGACATCGCGTAGCAGGTGGATCCCGTGGGGGTGGAAACTATGACTCCGTCCGATCTGAGCTCGGATGCGAGCACATCGTCGACGTAGACCCTGAAGTGGCGGATCTTGGCGACCGTGTCGGTGTGGACGACCGCTTCGTTCACGGAGTCCTTCATGTACTCCCCGTTGTAGAAGCAGGCGAGCTTGAACCTGGTCTCCACGATGTAGTCCTCGGCGAGGAGCCTGGTCAGGCCCTCGCGGATCTCGTCGTGCTCTATCTCCGCCAGGAACCCCACGCTGCCTCCGTTGATACCTATCACCAACGCTTCGGTGGCCTGCAGCGCGCGCAGGATGGTCCCGTCCCCTCCGATCACGATGATTATGTCGGCGTTCATCCTCGCGAGGGGTATCCCCGGGACCCCCAGGGCCTCGGCGATCTCGGTATCCACGCAGAAATCCACCCCCGCCTCCCTCAGGAACTCCACGACCTCCTTGGCCGGCTCGATGATGTTCCCGATGCGGGCGTTGGCGTACACCCCGTATCTGTGGCAGACGCGGCAGGTGCAGTGCTTGACCACGGCGTCGTAAACCTTCGGATCCCCCACGGCGAGGAAGTTCGCGCGGTGGTCGAGGTCGAAGGGCATGTCGAGGACGTTGTTGCACAGGTCGTAGACCTCCCCTCCGGCCTCCCTGAGGATGATGGTGCTCGCCGCGATATCGACGATGCGGACCGAGCGGGTGTACCTCTCCGCCTTCATGTAGTAGCCGTCTGCTTCCCCTTCCGCGACGATCTCCATCTCCAGCGAGGAGCATCCCAGCGAACGGCAGGAGCGGACCTGCTTCGCCACGCCGAAGGCGTCCGGATGGGCGCCGTTCCCCTCGTAGATCATCAGGAACAGATCGTCCATCACGGCTTCCCTGACGTGGATGGGGCAGCCGTTCTTGAACGCGCCCTTGCCCCTCTCGGCGCATATGACGTCGCCGGTGGCCAGATTCCTCAGGTATCCCAGACGGATGTCCGAGAGGCTGGTCTTCCCGACGGCCAATGAGACCGTATAATACGGCAATCCCGCGATGGCGTTGGACGTGCCGTCGATCGGGTCCATGACGAGGGTCTCGTCCCCTCCGTTGTCCACGAACCCTATCTCCTCGCTCAGCACGTTCAGTTTCAGCTTGTGCAGGTCGATGTACATCAGGGCGGCGTTCTCCGCCACCTTGTCGACCGCGGACGAATACGTCCCGTCGGCACCCATGCACACCTTCTTCCCCCTCTCCTCGGAGGAGGGGATCGTGTCGACCGCCTTCTGAACCGCGTCGGCTATGGCCGACAGGTCCGCCATCGTAATCATGCCCACCCGTAGTCGCTATTGATTAATAGGCAGTGTCCCTGGAACGGGGCATGGATCCGACCGGGCCGGAAGGCGTATACGAGGACCGCGGGAGGCTGTACACCGAATCCGCCTGCCCCGGCAGGAGGATCTACGGCGAGAGACTGGTCCGCTCCGACGGGAGGGAGTTCAGGGAATGGGACCCCAGGAGGAGCAAACTGGCGGCGTACATCGCCGTCGGGGGACGGAATGTCCCTTTCAAAAGAGATTCCTCGGTGCTGTATCTGGGTGCGTCCAGCGGCACCACGCCGTCCCATGTGGCCGATATCGTCAGGGACGGGAGGGTCGTGTGCGTCGAGTTCGCTCCGCGCATGTTCCGGGAGCTGGTGAAGAACTCCGAGGGCAGGCCGATGATGATGCCCGTGCTCGGGGATGCGACGAAACCTGAGGAGTACTCCATGTTCGCCGAGAAGATCGACATCGTGTACCAGGACGTGGCCCAGAAGAGGCAGGCGGACATCGTCTGCGACAACATGGATTTCTACAGCGCCGATTGGGGCATGGTGGCCGTGAAGGCGAGGTCCGAGGATGTGACCGCTCCGCCAGAGAGGATCTTCGAGGAGACCGAGAGGAGGATCCGCGAGAGGGGATACAGGATCGTGGATGCCAGGAGCATCGAGCCCTACGAGAAGGACCACGAGATGATCGTGTTCAGGAGGCCCTGACATGGGCCGGACGGCTTATGCGATAGCGTTCGACGGGGACAGGTACCTGATGGTCTGGAACCCCAAGCGCAACGGATGGGAGATGCCGGGCGGGCATGTGGAGCCCGGGGAGACCTCTCAGGAGGCGGCCGTCCGCGAGTTCATGGAGGAGTCCGGATACCGCATCGACGTGGTCGCCGGGAGGGACATCGGCTACTGCGACGTGTTCGCGGCCGTCCTGAAGGAGAAGGTCGGGGATTGCGAGATGGAATCGCGCCTGTTCTCCGCCCTTCCGGACGAATTGTCCTTCGACCGCGAGGAGTACGAGGACACCGTCCCTTGGGCGAAGGGTGCGGTCGACGGCAGTTCATCAAATCGATCCTGAACCGAATTCTCGCATAGAAACGACATTCTCGTCTATCAGATTCTATGATTCGGCAATCTGAACATCGTATCCGTCGATTCTGTGCGAATCCATATCTCCGATTGCAACTATACCTCGCCCGTGATACGCGACTTCAGCGTCAGGAACTTCGGTCCGTTCAAAGAACGGGTCACGCTCAGCATGGAGCCTTCCTCCCTCAGAGACGAAGCGGACACAGTGATCCCCTGCGGGAACGGGATCCTGTCATCCGCCCTCGTCTTCGGAGCGAACAGTGCCGGCAAGTCCTATCTCATCAAAGCCCTGGCATCGCTCCAGGACATCCTCCGCAGACCGTACACCGCAATAGACTCCTATCCCGGTTACCAGCCGTTCCGCCTGTCCGAGGAATCCCTGGGATCCCCGGTGGAGATGAGGATCAGGATGGTCATAGACGGCATCCCCTTCGACTACAGCGTGTCGTATCTCCGGAACAGCATCGCATCCGAATCGCTGTTCTACTATCCCAAGGGGCGTCGCGTACGGGTTTTCGTCCGTACAGGGCCGACGGATTTCGAATACGGGGATGAGGCGATAATCGGGAGGACCAATTCCTCCTCGTCCTACGTCGTCATCGCATCGGAGTTCAACGACAGGGTCTGTTCGACGTTCCGCGACGAGATCCTGAGCGGGATCATCGTTCTGAGCGGGAACCCGGATCGCATCGTGGATAGATCCTGCGATTACCTCGTTGACGACCCGACCAAGAGGAGGTTCGCTATGCAGGCGTTCGGTACACTGGATCTCGGCATATCCGACTTCGTGTGCGAGGAGATCCCGCTGCCGTCCCCGGATGGGACGGTGTTCAGAAGGATCGGTCTCAAACACGACTTCGAAACGGATGGCGGACAGGCCGTGTTCCCTATGGACATCGAATCCTCCGGGACCAAGGCCATATTCGGGATCATGGGCCCTCTGGTCGATGCCCTCCTGAACGGAGCCGCATTGGTGATAGACGAATTCGACTCCTGTCTGCATCCTCTCGTATCCCGTTGGATAGTCGGACAGTTCGCCAACGTCTCCAATCCCAACGGAGCCCAGCTCATCGTGAGCACGCACGACCTGGAATTGATGGACATCACGGAGCTGGTGAGGCGCGATCAGATCTGGTTCGTGAACAAGGACCGCGGAACAGGGGCATCCGACCTCTACAGTCTGGGCGATTTCAACAATGTGCGGAAGATCAAGAGCCTCAGCAAGGCCTACCTCATCGGACGCTTCGACGCCGTTCCTCACATCCGCGCCCGCGACGCGATAGAATGATCTGTGAAAAGATCCGACGGCGCACCCCGAGATGCGCCGTCAAGGTTTATCGGGGCCTCAGGCCCCCATCACGAGCTTCTGGTAGGCCGTTCCGTACTTGGAGAACGATCCGACGTACGCGTGGCAGTCGGAGAGCGCGTGGGCCATCCACAGGGGGACGGCCGTGCGCGTCTTCAGCTCCATTATGGACGAGCCCTCCGGGATCAGCCTCCGCCCCCCGGTCGGGCCGTCGAT
>CAVABN010000023.1:0-6692 GCA_963586845.1 Bifidobacteriaceae bacterium | reverse complement strand
CGGCGCTTGTAGGTCACCCCGTCGCACTTCTTCTTGATCTCCACGAACGCCGGGTCGTCCGCATCGCCGGAGTACTTCCTGAGCCTGAGCTTCTCCTTGTACTCCGGATGCGCCAGCGACCTGACCGCCAGGGTGTACCCCTGCGTGTCGTAGTAGATGTTCCTCACGTCGCTCACCGCGTACCCGTCGGGTTCCGTGCGGCCCTCCATCGCATCCCGTATGGCGCGGGTCTGCTCCGGGTCGAGGATGTACTTCATCTCGTACCTCTTGAACACGTCCTGATACGATGCCATGGGGTCACAGCTCCGTGTACTTCTGCTCCGCGTGCCCGAGGTAGACCTCGAGGTTGCCGTTCCTGCAGCGGATCTCGTCGATCATCCTCTTCTCGTCGCATCCCTCGGGCAGGGTGACGCCGTAGGTCAGGCGGAACATGCTGCCCATGTTGGTGGTCTTGACGCTCCTGAGCTCGTAGGCGGTGGTGTAGGACGAGAGGATCCCGTCGAACTCCCCGCGGTAGTCGAGGTCCTCGGGGACGGTGATGCGCAGGGTCATGCCGCTCTGCTCGGACCATCCCTTACTGACGAGGTTGTACGCGACGCAGATGGCGCACATGATGGCGGTGAAGAGCGCTCCGTAGGCGAGGAATCCCATCCCCACGAGGAGACCGGTGCTCATGGCGAGGAAGATCATGACGATCTCCTTGGCGGTACCGGGAGCGGAACGGAATCTCACGAGGCTGAACGCTCCCATGACCGCTATTCCGGCTCCGATGTTGCCGTTGACGACCATTATTATGACGGATACCACGGCCGGGATCAGCGCGATGGTGAACATCAGGCTGTCAGAGTGCTTGGCGCGGAACCTGTAGACGGCCGCGAGTGCGAGCCCCAATACCAGGGCGCATCCCACCGAGAGCAGGAACGCCATGGGGTCGATTGATTCCGACGTCCCGCCGAATATGCTGTCGAACAGGGACATGGGATCAGCTCCAGTAGACGCCGTCCGAATCCGCTCCGGAGACGGACGATGCTGTCGAGATCGTGGCCGACGAAGATCCGAGGTACACGACGAATGCTGACATCGAGGATGTCATCTTCACCGCGGAGACGACGGAACCTCCGACGCTGACGGTGATGTAGCTTCCAGAGGATGCGGACACGGTGCCGGACTTCGCCACGGAGGAGAAGTTCGAGCAGTTGGTGCACTCGCCCTGGGCCATGCCTCCGGAGACGGAGATCGCGAGGACCCTGCCGCCGGTGTAGGTGTATCCCCTCTCGGTGTCGAGGGCGGAGTCGGCGTTGCCGGTGCTGATGACCGTCATGTCCCCTCCGGAGATGACGATGCCCTTGTACTGGGTGTAGGAGTTGGAGTCGAGTCCGTCGCCTCCGGCACGAATCAGGATCTGGCCTCCGGCGACGGTGATGCCGACGCCGGACGTGGATGTGGAGTTGATGCCGTCGTCCGAGGAGACGATGGAGATGTCCCCGTCCTCGATGTCGACGGTGTTCCCCTCAAGGCCTTCGTAGCATTCCGTGATGGTGATGGTCCCTCCGGTCACCGCCAGGGCGCCGTCGGCGTGCATCCCGTCGTCTCCGCATGCGATCGTGATCGTTCCGCCGGAGATCGTGACGCTGCCGTTGCTGTGGACCCCGTCGTCGTCGGAGGATATGGTGATGGTCCCTCCGAGGATGGTCACGGAGTTGTCCCCCTTGATGCCCTTCCTGGATTCGGATCCGGAGTATCCTCCGGAACCCTCGCCGCCGGGGTTCGTCCCGGGCTGCTGGCCTCCGCCGGGCTGCTGGTCCTGTCCTCCCTGTCCGCCGGGGTTGCCTCCGGGCTGCTGTCCGCCCCCGGGCTGTCCGGGAGCGGAGACGTCGGCCCCGATGGTCGACGATGCGGCTGTGGAAGCGGAGTATCCCGCGTACGTTCCGGTCTTGATGTTCAGAGTCAGCGTCCCCTCCGTCTCCTCGATTATGACATCGTAGGAGGCGTCGATGCCGTCGCTCTCGGCCTTGATCGTCAGGGTCAGGTCGCCCTTGTCGGTGCAGATGGTGACGATGCCCTCCTGCCTGATGGTCCCGTCGTCCTTGGTCGTGGCGTCCGTGTTGGAGGTCTTGATCGCATCGCCGCTGCGGGCGGTGAGGGTGATCACTCCCGACTGTATGGTCACGCTGTCGTTGCCCTTGAGGGCGTTGTCCTCGCAGTCGACCGTCAGGGTCAGGTTCTTGACGTCCAGGTCGTCCTTCGAGTGGATTCCGTTGTTGTTCTCGCTGTATACGGTGAGGGTCCCCCTGCCCTGGATGTCCAGGTCCGTCTTCGAGTAGATGGCGGAGGAGATGGCAGAATCGTCGGTGACCTCCGCCCTGTAGTCGTAGACCGCGTTCTCGGTGCCGTTCTTGGCGGCTATGGTGGCGTCGTCCGCGCTGATGATGGCTATCGGCGCGTTGTTCGAGCTGGCTATGGTCACGCCCGCGAGCGTGAGCTTGAAATCGTAAGAGTCGCCGATGTCGACGACGATGCTCCCCTTGAGCTCCCCTGTTATGGTGCACTCTATGTCCTCCGTCGCTCCGGAGAAGGTGATGACGGTCTCCCCGTCGACGACGGAGACGGTGTGGCACTCGGACCCGACGTCGTACGTTATGGTGTACTCCGTCGCGACCTCGTCGTAATCCTCGTAGTCCGTACTGTCCGAACTGTCGTTGCCCCCGGATCCGGAGTCGCTCCCCGGACCCGCCATTGCGAATGCGATGGCCGCCACGGCCACCACTGCGGCGCACAGCACCGCGATCCATACTGATGTTGTCTTTTCCATCGTTCTGACTTCCTTTGGGTTGTGATGTTTGGTGACGCCTGACGGCGTCTCATCGAACTCAGGAAGTCTGACCGCTGGTGGTCACGCCCGTGTAGTAGAATTGCGGGATGCCCGCGTCGTACGCGTCATCCCCGATCGGTTCGGGAGGGAATTCATCCGATGTGAACTCGGGAACGGGCTCCTCCTCCCTCTCCTCGATGCAGATGTCCTCCGCATCGTCGTCGGCATCTGATCCGCCGTCCTTCCTGTCGGAGGGAAGCGATGTCACTGCGACGAAAGACTCGTTCATGTCCATCAGGATCGACCAGGGGATGCTCCTCAGGTGCTTGGATGCGTCCGCGAGCTTGGCGTCGCCGGTGGAGTCCATGTAATCCGCGACCTCCTCCACGAAGCCTGTATCGGGCTGGACGTCCGCCATATCGGAACGGACGGGCTCGGTGCGCTTCTCTGCGGGAGGTTCGGAACGCTCCTCGGGAGGCTGGGCGCGCTCCCCCTGGGGCTCCGCGTCGCGGTCCCCGGGGACGAAACGGTCGTTCCCGATGATCTCCTTCATCTTCTCGACGACCTTGCGCTCGGGCTCCGAATCCGGCATGCCGGGATCGACGACCTTGACGTCGCGACCCATCGACTCCAGATGCTTGACCTCGGAAGCGATCTTCGCGTAGTCCAGGACGATCTCCTCGATGGAGCCGTCCGGTGTCGCTTCTGGGACGATGACGACCGTCTCCCGCGAATCCGCCTGGATCTCCCCGCCCAGAAGAGCGGGGAACGAGAACGACAGGCATACGGCGAACAGGACCAGCGCCATCGCTAGCGCCCTCCTCTTGACCGTAGACCTGCGAGTCATGCGAAGTTCGAATGACTACGCATAGATAAAATTCGCGCCGGACGCTTCGACGACCCGCATCCTTCCTCTAAAGACGCGTGCGCGCACGCATGACCGGGTCCCACCCACCTTTAAATACGTCCTAAGCATCGGCGGAGACAGCCTCGCCGCCATATGATTCGGAGGATCAAAAATGGCAAGAATGCATACAAGAAGAAAGGGAAAGTCGGGATCCACACGCCCGATGATCTCCGAGAATCCCTCCTGGGTTCCTCTCAACGCCACCGAGATCGAGGACCTGGTCGCGAAACTCGCCAACGACGGGATGCTGTCCGCCAAGATCGGACTCGTCCTCAGGGACCAGTACGGAGTCCCCAACGTCAAGCTCGCCACCGGCAAGAGTGTCACCCAGATCATGGAGGAGAAGGGCGTCGCGTCCTCTCTGCCCGAGGACCTGGCCAACCTCATGAGGCGCGCCATCGACCTGAACGTCCACCTCAGGGACAACAAGGGAGACGTCTCCAACAGGAGGGGCCTCAACATGATCGAAGCGAAGATCAGGAGGCTCGAGCGCTACTACAAGAGGATCGGCACACTTCCGGCTGACTGGAAGTATTCACTCAGCAACGCGGAGCTCATGCTCAAGTGAGTCCATATGGACGAACTTCCGCCCAAACTTCTTACAACTTTATCACAAGCCGCGGACCTGGTCCGCGGCCAAGGCTTCATCCAGGTGTTCTCCCACTTCGACGCGGATGGGGTGTCGTCGGCTTCCATCATAGCCAAGGCCCTGCTGCGCGAGGGGAAGGAGTTCAGAGTCACTCTCTTCGCCACCTTGAACGACTACAACATGAACGTGATCCGTTCGACGAAGGCGGACTGCATAATCATCTCCGACCTCGGGGCGTCGTACATCGACCAGCTCGATGAGATGGAGATGCCGATCGTCGTCCTGGACCACCACACCGTGATATCGGAAGCGAAGCGCGTGGTGTACGCCAATCCGCACCTCTACGGCATCGACGGGATGGTCGCGGGATGCGGTGCCACCATGTGCCTGCTGTTCGCCGTCGCTCTGAACGAGAGGAATTGGGACCTGGTGCAGGTCGCGTTCGCCGGCATAGCCGGGGACAGGCAGCACATCAACGGGCTGTCCGGACTCAACGAATATCTGCTTGCGGAAGGGACCAAGCGCGGATACATCGAGAGGATCCCGGGATCGCTGATCCCTTCGGGCAACCTCATGACGCAGCTCTACCTCGACACCGACCCGTACATACGCGGGGTCAGCGGGAGCGTGGAGGGCGTGGCGCAGATCCTGAACGATGCCGGCGTCTCCAACGACAAGTCTTTCTCCGACCTCACCGAGGAGGAGAGGCGCAGGCTCTCGTCCCTCATCGCCGTCAAGATGACCGCCCAGGGCGTTCTGCTTTCTTCCATGAACGAGATCGCCCGCGACAGGTACAACCTGAAGGAATGGGGCATGGACGCCGAGCAGTTGGCTTCGCTCCTGAACAGCTGCGGGCGCTCCGGACTCGGAGGCGCGGGAGTGGCTGCCGGGATGGGCGACCAGAGATGCCTGAAGCTGGCTTCGGAGACCGACGAGGAATCCGCGAGGAGCCTCGTGGAAGCGATGAAGGAGCTCGACGGCAGGGGATTGACGCAGATGGAGCATTTCCAATGGTTCGATTCCACCGATTCCGGGTTCACCGGCATGCTCTGCGGAGTCTCCATGCAATCCGTGGCGGACCCGAACAAGCCGACCATCGGGATCAACCAGTCCAACGACCCGGCCAACATCTCCTCCAGGGGGATGTGGGGGCAGCTCGACAGGGGCATCGATCTGGCAGTGGCGATGCGCGAAGCATGCGCCGCGGTCGGAGGAGCCGGAGGCGGTCACAAGATCGCCGCAGGAGGATCCGTCCCGGTCGAGAAGGTGCAGGAGTTCCTGCAGGTGCTGGATTCCATCCTCGGCAAGCAGCTCGAGGAAGGCAAGAAGGCCTGAATCAGCGCCAGGTGACTTCCACTTCGTCGGTTCTGAATCTCTGACGGACGACCGTCTCCGGTACAGACATCCTGACTCCGGAGCCGTACATCTCGGCTCCGAGCCAGGCGATCATGGCGCCGTTGTCCCTGCAGTACTGCCTGTCGGGGACATACATCTCGGCCCCGCGGGCGTGGGCCATGTCCTCGACCATATCGCGGAGACGGCCGTTCTGAGCGACCCCTCCGCCGAGGAGGACCTCCTTCTTCCCGATGTGCGCCATCGCGCGCTCGGTGACCTCGGTGAGCATGGCGAAAGCCGTCTCCTGGACGGAGAGCGCTATGTCCTCCAGGGGCACGCCCTTCTTGTGGAGGGCGACGGCGGCGGTGATCATGCCTGAGAACGCCACATCCATCCCTTTGACCGAATAGGGCAGCTCGTGGTACTCCTTCCCCTCGCGGGCGAGCTTCTCGAACATCGGTCCGGCGTAGAACCCCATGCCGAGGTCCCTGCCGAGCTTGTCGAGCATGTTCCCGACGCCGATGTCCTGCGTCTCCCCGAAGATCCTGTACCTGCCTTCTGCGAATGCTATGACCTGGGTGTTCCCGCCCGATGCGTAGAGGAGTGCGGGATCTTTGCACCCCGTGAGAGCGCGACCGATCTCGATGTGTGCGATACAGTGGTTCACGCCGATTATGGGGATGCCGAGGGTGCAGGCGAAGGCCCTGGCGGCGGTCGCCGCCACCCTGAGGCAGGGTCCGAGCCCCGGACCCATGGAGAATGAGACGAGATCGATGTCCTCGGGGCCGACCCCGGCGACATCCATGGCGCGTGTCATGACGTCCGCGGCCACTTCGGCGTGATGGTTGGCCACTTCGCGGGGATGGAGGCCCCCCTGCGGAGGGCGGAACATATCGAGCTCGTTGGACAGGACGTTGCAGTCCTGATCCACGATGCCGACCCCCAGGGTGTGCGCCGTGCCTTCTATCCCCATCGTGAGCATTTCTATCGCTCCCCGAATCCCAATATAATATACATTATAGGGGGCCCGACCAGAACGGCCGATTTAA
>CAVABN010000022.1:21125-22436 GCA_963586845.1 Bifidobacteriaceae bacterium | reverse complement strand
CAGTTGGAATTCCGCACACCTCGTCATCTTGATGACGGCCACCCTCTGCCACTCCAGCGTCTGGTCCTTTCCCAGAGACATCAATGAGCGATTCAGAATATAATTGTTCCTATGCAATGGCTCATCCTGGAAATCCGGCACTCCGAATAACACGCCCGATGATGTCCGAGGAATGACCTGCACCCTTCTCGATGTACCATTCCGCGACTTCATTCTCGTCCATGGAAAGAGCTGTGCGCACGGATGAGCCGTTCCAGTGCATCCAGTATGACCTGAAACTCTTCGAAATGTAGACCTGGCCCGGAACGTCCCTCGGATTCCCAGAACGTACCGTATCGCCTCGTTGGCGAGGGTCATCCCGGTGACCGCGGGGACAGTCGGCATGGAGCCGAGCACGGACTTCCCGTGCTCGTCCCTCCCGCCGTCCACCCTGATCGGCGGCTCCTCGTTGTAGACGCAGGTCATCATCGACGTGTCGCACCCTCTGAGCCCTTTCCTGACAGCTGCGGCGACAGGGCACACCCTCGACTCCATTATCGGGGCGACGCGGATGGTCTTGGTATCGGTGTGGAGCGCCGCGCCCATGGACGAGAAAGTCCTGATGCCCTTCTCCGAAGCGGCCCTCAGGAGCGAGATCTTGCATCTCACGGTGTCGATCGCATCGACGAGGACATCGAAGTCCCCCTCGAGTATGGCCGGGATCGTCCCATCGTCCACATGGAGCTGTAGACACTGAATATCGATGTCCGGGTTGATCGACCTGGCCCTCTCGCAGGCCACCACGGCCTTCGGCCTTCCGATAGTATCCTTCGTGGCCAGGATCTGACGGTTGAGGTTGCTCTCCTGGAAAACGTCCCCGTCCACGGTGCGGATCCTCCCGAATCCCGCCCTAACGAGACCCTCCAGGGCATAGCCCCCCACGGCCCCGTTGCCGACGACTATGGCGGAAGCGTTCGCGATCCTATCGATACCCTCGTCCCCGATCAGGAGACCTGTCCTCTCGGACATCCCGTTCATCCGACGATCCTCCCCGCGTTGTCATAGGAGGCTTCCAGCAGCTCGTCCGCAGGGACGCCGCAGGCCTCCGACAGCCTCTCCGCGAAACCCCTCATCCCAGAAAACACCTCTGGCGAGAAAGGAAAATCGGATTCCAGCAGGAGCCTGTCCTTCGGGATGGAAGCTATCAGACGCGCGATGCGCGCGTCCGAGCGCTTCAGGATGCGGGGGTTCACCGAAAGATAGCATCCCAGCTCGCAGAAGGGCTTCGAATAGCTCTCCGAGGAGAACGCGTGCATGATGATGGGAACGTCC
>CAVABN010000022.1:0-20848 GCA_963586845.1 Bifidobacteriaceae bacterium | reverse complement strand
CCAGCGCATCCCAGTCCTCCGGCACGGAGGAGCAGGCGAACACCAGCCCCGCATCCTGATAATCAGAGTAATGCGAGGTCATGTCGGTCGGATGGCAGTGCGCGTCCGCGAAGCGGGTCATGCCCCCTCATGTCCCCCGGAGTAGATATTCCCATCAGGATTAAGCGGGACGAAATATCATTAGGTCTGCCTAAACCTTATATACACAGTTTAGGTTATCCTAATTACCATGAGGTCGGAGAACAACGCCAACGCAGCCAGCGGAAGGGGACTTTCCGACAACACAGAGATCCATGAGCCTGTCCGCCCAATCATAGAGACATGCCCCGGGCGGACGGAAACCTCCGTACCCGATCTGCAGGCGCGCGTCGTCCGTCATTGTTCGCCGACTCTGGCGGGCCTGAAGTGCGGAAGCATGTTCAGGGTGGAATCCGACCCTCGTGGTATTCACGACCAGCTCCACGACCTGAGCCTCATGCTCATGCCCCGCGGAGTCAGGATCTCGATAATCGACTTCGACGGCACCGGCAGCCTGGTCTACGTCTACCGCCCGAAGCAGCTGGGGGAGCGCCTCTCCGATCCGGAGATATCGTCTTTCCTTTCCGGCTACGGTTACGACGCGGCGGATCCCGTGAGCATGGTGAACCAGCTGACGGAGAGGTTCTCTCATTGCCCCTCCTGCCCTCCCGAGGTCGGGGTGTTCCTGGACTACCCGATGGAGGACGTCAAGGGCTACATCGAGAACAAGGGCATGTGCTGCAGGTGCATCGGATGCTGGAAGGTGTACGGCGATGTGGAGAGCGCCGAGAAGAGGTTCCGCTCGTACAAGAGGTGCCGCGACATCTACAGCCGCATGTACGCCGAGGGATGCTGCATCTCGAAGCTCGCCATCAGAGCGTGATCGGAACCAGGAGTCCAGGGACCTCTGCTTCTTCCTGTCGGATTCCGTCTTCCTCGCAGTCTCGATCTTATCGAGGACGGACCTCACGCGGTCCTCCGCGAAGCCGTACCCGGTCATCATGTCCAGGACGCCGTCCCTGTCCATGACCCCTTGTTTCACGACGTAGTCGTCGGATTTAGGGCCGTTCAGGAAGATCTCCCTGACATCCTCGTAGCCGGGGATGTCGTATCCGTTCGCTTCGATGACCTTCTCCAGCGTCCCGTATTTCTGGATGAGCTTCAGACCCTTCTTCGGTCCTATCCCTTGAACGCCGGTGTTGAAGTCGGTGCCGATCATGATGCACACGTCCACCAGCTGCTCCCTCGTTATGCCGAGGGCCCCGAGCATCGTCCCGGAGTCGATGATCTCCGGCAGGACGGTCCTGTAGACGTTCTTGCCGGGCATCTTCCTCCTGCCGGTGATGGTGAGGTTCCTGACCAGCAGCGGAGCGCCGAACAGGATGGAATCGAAATCCTGGGAAGCGGAGGCGTACACGTCGCCCTTCATGCACATGTACGCGCCCTGGGCCTCCCCATCGCTGGGCGCTTGCACGACGGGGATACCCATCAGCGTCAGGAGCTCTTTCGAAGTTGCGAGGATCTCCGGTGTCATCCTGGAGGTCTGCTGCGCTTTGGAAAACGCCTTCTTCATGTCGCCTTCGGCGAGGGCCTGCTCGTACTCCTCCTTGGCCTTCTCCCTGCGGGCTATGCGCTCCTCGATGGTCCCGGCCTTCAGCTCGCTGGGCTTCCCGTCGAATACGAACGATGGCTCTATCCCGTTCTCGATGAGGTTGGCCGTGCGGTACAGGAGTCCGGATAGGTGGGACGTCGTCCTGCCCTGCTCGTCGCAGAGCGGCCTGCCGTCCGCTTGTCTGATTATGGAGAGGAACTGGAAGATCGTGTTGTACGCGTCGACGGCGATGGTCTTCCCGCGGAGGTCGGACAGTTCGATCGGATCGGCCTCGACTATCGGGGATAGGTTTACTCCCATCTCGGCACCCCGCGTCGGGTCCGAGGGCGTGCCATGCCGATATCGTCGGCGCCATGTCGGCCTTCTTGAACAGGAACGAACCGGCCACGAGCACCGTCGCGCCGGCCTCCACACAGATCTTGGCTGTCTCGTCGTTGACGCCGCCGTCCACTGATATCTCCAGTGCCGGATTGTGCGTCTTCGCCCACTCGGACGCGTACGTTATCTTCGGAACGCAGTCGGAGATGAAGGACTGCCCCCCGAATCCGGGATGGACGGTCATCACCAGGACGATATCCACCAGCGGGAGGTACGGGTCGATCCTCTCCACGGGGGTCTCCGGATTGACGGATATCCCGGCCTTCAATCCCCTGGCCTTGATCTTCTCTATCGCTCCCATGATGTCCCCGTCGGCCTCGCAGTGCACCGTGATCGCGTCGCACCCGGCGTCCGCGAAGGCATCCACGTACCTGATCGGGTCCTCGATCATCAGGTGGGCGTCGAAAAATTTCTCGGAATATCCCCTGACCGCCTTCACGACCGGGGGTCCGAACGTTATGTTGGGGACGAACATCCCGTCCATCACATCCAGATGGATCCAGTCGGCCCCGGCCCCGTCGACCCTGGCGACCTCGTCGCCGAGCTTCGAGAAGTCTGCGGATAGGATGGATGGGGATACTCTTGTCATCGCACGCGCATTGGCCTGACCCGTAGTTATTCTTACCGCGCGCGTGGGGGATTACAAACATTATTTTCATTACAAACATTACAGCCAGCAGTTAATATATCCGCACGCCATCCTCCTTCCAGAGACGAGGAGGCGGGTACCGAGACGAGAAGTTTCTGGCAAATTTGAACAAAACTTATATTTGGATTAGAGTTTCTGGAAGATTTGAACAAAACTTCAATCCACGTTAAAGTTTCGGGAGAAAATGAACAAAACTTCAACATCAAGGGATCCGGGATAACATGGCGGAAGTTCTCAGAGAGGGGTACCTGAAAAGACTGGAGTCGGGGAAGGACAGGACGGACGTCGTCAAGGTCATCACCGGCATGAGGAGATCGGGCAAGACCGTGCTGATGCAGCAGTTCATCCGCAGGATCGTGGAATCCGGCGTCCCCGAGGGCAGCATCGTCTACATGAACTTCGAATCCAAGAAATGGGAGCACATCAAGACCGACTCCGACCTCATGGAGGAGATATCATCCAGGGGGATCGAGGGCAGGATGTACGTGTTCCTCGACGAGGTCCAGAGGGTGAAATCCTGGGAGAACGTCGTGAACTCCCTCCAGGTGGACGCCGACGCGGACATCTACATCACGGGCTCCAACGCCTACCTCCTGTCGTCCGAGCTCTCCACGTACATCTCCGGACGCTACATGGAGCTGAAGATCCTCCCCCCGTCCTTCAAGGAGTTCATGGAACTCCATCCCGGGGACAGGGAGCAGAGGTTCATGCAGTACCTGCGCACCGGCTCCCTCCCCATAGTCGACCCCGACGGGGACGAGCTGTTCGAGCAGGACCTCCTGATCGGGGTGTTCAACACCGTGCTGATCAAGGATGTCCTGAAGCACACCGGGTCATCCGACGTGTCCGTCCTGGAGGACATCGCCAGATTCCTCTACTCCAACGTGGGGAACATCACCAGCTGCAACTCCATCGCCCAGGCCCTGAAGATCGACAACAAGCAGGTCAAGAAGTACATCAAGGCGATGTGCGAAGCGTTCCTGATCTACAAGGTCGAGAGGTACGACATCAGGGGGAAGAAGCTCATGGACTCCCTTGAGAAGTACTACGTCTCCGACACGGGGATGAGGAACGCGGTGCTCGGGATATCGTCGAGGGAGGACATCAGCCGCCTGGTGGAGAACGTGGTGTACCTGGAGCTGCTGAGGAGGGGTTACGAGGTCTCCGTCGGGAAGTACGGGGACACGGAGGTGGATTTCACCGCCCGGAGACTCGATTCGATCGAGTACTACCAGGTCACGCTCTCCATGATGTCCGAGAGCACGTACGACCGCGAGGTCAGACCATTCGGGCTCATAAAGGACAGCTATGCGAAGACCGTGCTGTCCATGGACAGGTTCCTCGTCGACATCCCCGACGGGATTAAGCACCGGAACGTGCTGGATTGGCTGCTCGGGGAGCAGGATTGATCCGTCCTCCCCGCCGGATGGCGGGGGGCGGATCGGTTTTCAGGACTCCAGCTTCACCAGCTTCCCGGACTCCAGGTCGTATTCGAACCTGTCCTCCCAATGCATCCTGATGCTGATCGTCGCCGTCAGGTCGGTGTTGCTGAAGACGACCGACCACTGGGTGTTGCTCGTGGGATCGTCGGGGTTCTTGGGCTGGGCCACATCGTTCAATGCGGTCCAGGCGTCTTCCACGGTGGCGGTCCCGCGGGTGGCGTCGATGACCTTCATCGCCTTCTCGTAGCGCTCCTTCCCGTGGCCGTACTGCTCGTTCCTCTTGTTGGGCTCGACCTTCTCCTTGTACATGTAGTAGAAGTTGGTCACCGCTTCCGTGGGGGTCACGGTCATCCGGCGGGTATCGCTGTCGCAGTCGTACTCCACGACGCGCCCGTCCCCGGTGGAATCGGTGATGTAGAAATGATAATCCCTTCCGCTGGTGGCGTACATGTCGTACTTCTCCAGCAGCTCCACCGCCTCCTGGGTGGAGGCGGCCCTGTCCAGCACCAGGCGGATCGCCAACGTCGTTCCGATCGTGGGCTTCCCGCTGTCCTGGCGGGTGGGCTTGCTGTCCAATGTGAGGACGGCGATGGACACGCCCTTCTCGTTCACCCCGTCCAGGCACACGAACGGGGCGGTCAGACAGGCGAGCTTCTCCTTCATCGATGAGGGGTTGTTCGTCCCCACATTGTCCAGGGCGGCGAAAGCCACCGACGAGTACCCGTCCTTCGGATCGCACCTCACCAGCATCGCCGAGGTGTCGTTCTTGAAATCGTAGCTGCGACCCATCACATGCTCCCCGTCCGCCAGGGTCATGGAGAACGCGGTGCATGCGAAATCCGGGGCATCGATGTGCACCGGGAGGTACGGGATCGCTTCCTTCACGATGGCATCCACGTAGCTCTGGTCGTCGGTTATGCCGCGGGATATGATGCGGTCCAGGTCGTAGTCGTACTTCACATCCATCGAATACAGCCCGAACCCGTCCTCGTAGGATTCGACCTTCTCTATGGAATCCATCGTCATGATGCGCGTGCCGTAGACGAAGGTGACGGAAGCGAGGATCACAACCAGCACGATCAGCACCGCTACGACGGCTATCAACAGCTTGTACATGTCGGAACACCTCGGAATGGAATCGAATCGGGACCGGGCGTATAAGGGGATATCGGACCGAAGAGTTGGGAGTTTAGACCCGTTGAAAACCCCGAGCATATCGAACGAATCCGCGAACACGTTATCTACGGGTCGATTGATTGGGTCGGCATGGCATTGGCAAAGCACGGCACGACCGAGGAGTCGTGCGACGTGGCCGGCTGCGACAAGCCCGCCGAGCGTTCGATCAACATCAAACAGGCAGCAAGGTCCAAGCTCCCCCTGAAATCCCAGGACCTCCGCAGCGTGCACCTCTGCAAGGACCACTACAGGGAGTACAAGAAGGAGACCAAGACCGACAGGGAACTGGACCAGTACTACTGATGGACATCCTGTTCCTCGGCACATCGGCGGCGGTCCCCTCCAGGGACCACGCCACTTCCGCCGTCGCCGTGCGCGACGGCTCCGACATAGCCCTCCTCGACTGCGGTGAGGGGACCCAGCGCCAGCTGATGGTCTCGCCGTTCTCGTTCATGAAGGTCGGGACCGTTCTGATAACCCACCTGCACGGCGACCACGTTTTCGGATTGCCCGGCCTCATACAGACCATGGGCCTCTCCGAGCGCAAGAACCCCCTGTCGGTCTACGGACCGAAGGGATTGAAGGCGTTCGTGGAGGCGGCGATGACCGCCACCGAAGGGGAAGCGGGATACCCGCTGGAGATCATCGAGCTCGAAGGCGGGGAGTCGTTCGACGTCAAGGGGTTCTCCGTCAGGTGCTACCGCACCGACCACGGGATCCGTTCCCTGGGGTATGTGCTGAAAGCCCGCGACAGGCCCGGGAGGCTGGACCACGAGAAGGCCCTGGCACTGGGCCTCGAGGACGGTTCGGACATGTCACGCGTGAAGAACGGGGAGACCGTGAAAGGCGTGAGGCCGGAGCAGGTCGTGGGACCTCCGGTCCCGGGCATGAGCGTCTGCTACACCGGGGACACCAAACCCTGCAAGGAGACGGTCGAGGCCTGCAAGGGCGTGGACGTCCTGATACACGAGGCCACCTACACCGAATCCGAGGCGAGGAATGCTGTCGAACACAACCACAGCACCGCTCTGCAGGCGGCGAAAATAGCCTCCGAGGCGCATGTGGGACGCCTTCTCATGACCCACATCAGCCACAGATACGAGGACCGCTCGGTCCTCGAAGAAGAAGCCAGAACGATCTTCCCGGAATCCTACGCGGCGGACGACCTGGTGATGTTCGAGATCTCCCGGAAATCCATCCGCTCGACCGACTTCAAACAAGCTTGAGGATGTCGGCGTTCGTTATCATGCCGATGATATCGCCCTTCCTGGACACCAGGACGGCGTTGTAACCCACCATCAATCCGGTCACGGCCGACATAGGAGCCGTATCCGAAACAACGGGGAACGGCTCCTTCATGACCTTGGCTATGGTCATCCTGCCGAGCTCCTCCATGGTGGATCCTTCCCTCAGGAGCTCGAAGATCCCCCTCTCCGATATGCTCCCCACGGGAACACCGTTATCGATCACAGGAAGCTGGGAGTATCCGGTCCGTCTCATCAGATCAGACGCCTGATGCACCAGCGCGGTGCTCCCTATGGAGACCACGTCGTGGGAGGCGACGTCCATCGCCTTCATGTCGATGCCGTGCCCCTTCCTCAGCTGTTCCAATGTCTCGAAGAGGCGCACAACCGTATCGTAGGAGGCGGAGGTCCTCCCTCCCTCGATCTTCGCGATGGTGCTCTGACTCACGCCGGATTCCTTCGCCAGTTCGGACTGGGTGACGTCCAGCGACTTCCTGATCCTCTTGATATCCGACGCGGGAGGGAACCTCATGACCCCGTGATGATATTCCTATAAGAATAATATTCGCCACGTCAGTTATATACAGCCAACCAATCCCAACTTCCGGAGTTATAATTATCATGGCCAAGAACATCTACGTCGAGGGTCTCAACGAGATCCCCGTCCCCATGAAAGAGGTCGAGATCGTCGAGCGCAAAGGTATCGGACACCCGGACAGCGTGGCCGACGCCCTGGCCGAGCAGGTCTCCCGCGCACTGTGCAAGATGTACAAGAAGGAGTTCGGACACGTCCTGCACCACAACACCGACGAGACGCAGATCGCAGCCGGTCAGGCGGCCCCCAAGTTCGGAGGCGGAGCCATCATCGACCCGTCCTACATCCTCCTCGTCGGACGCGCCACCACCCACGTCGGAGAGGGAGAGGACCTGAAGTCCCTGCCCTGCAAGCCCGTCGCCCTGAAGGCCGCCAGGGAGTACCTGGAGAAGACCTTCCCCAACCTCGACGTCGATTCCGAAGTGGTCCTCGACGCCAAGCTGGGAATGGGATCCGACGACCTGACCGGAGTGTACAAGGCATCCGGCCACAAGGCGAACGACACCTCCTTCGGTGTGGGATACGCGCCCTACTCGATCGCGGACAGGCTCACCCTCGAGACCGAGGAGTTCATCAACGGCAAGATGAAGGAGTCCCTCCCCGAGACCGGTCAGGACGTCAAGGTCATGACCTCCAGGGTCGGGAAGAAGGTCACCACCACCATCGCCTGCGCCATGATCGACAAGCGCATCGACGACGCCGACCACTACAAGTCCTCCATCGAGTCCATGTACAACGCGGTCTACGACAACGCGCTGAAGATCATCGGCAGCGAGGACCTGGAGTACAACCTCGAGATCAACACCGGCGACGACTACGAGCGCAAGGTGTACTACCTGACCTGCACCGGAATGTCGCAGGAGATGGGAGACGACGGATCCGTCGGAAGGGGCAACAGGTGCAACGGTCTGATCACCCCGTACAGGCCCATGTCCATGGAGGCCACCTCCGGAAAGAACCCGATCACCCACATCGGGAAGATCTACAACGTCATGTCCAAGCTCATCGCCGAGGACGTCGCGAAGAAGGTCACCAACGAGGCCGAGATCCGCGTCAGGCTGCTCTCCCAGATCGGGAAGCCCGTCTCCGAGCCCCTCAACGCGTCCGTTCAGATCGTCCTCCCCAACGCGGAGACCGACCCGAACCTCCACAAGTGGAAGACCGACGCCGAGGCCATCACCGCCGACTGGCTCGACAACGTCGACAAGGTCAGCGACATGATCATCGAGGGCAAGGTCCGCACCTTCTGATTACAACAAGGCGGTCCCCGGGATCGGGGGCCGCCGACAAACCTCTTCGTTTTCTACGACGGCGAACCGCCGTCCATCATGAATTTCGGAATGGGCGCCAGGACCCCGAAGTCCAAAAGATCCCGACGCCGACCGTCGTAACCCATCACAGGGGCCTGCAGACGGTACTTTTTTTCTAAAACCCAGGCACTTTCGTGGCCGCCCAAGACTTCAAGAAGTGATTGCACTTATCGTATTAATTATTGCTCTCGTTATGGTTGTAATTGACCTTAATTCCAATGCCCACGTTTGCATATAGTGATATGAATAAAATAGTAGAACGACATTGTGGTTTTGCCAGGATGGAAGTCCGCGAAAGAGGACTTCCTCCGAGCGGACGACATCCTGAGAGTTGCACAGGAGGTGAAGAATTCACTGATCGTGTAAAGCCCTCGTCCGGGAAGGACGAGCGCCAGGACCGTGCCGTCACAAAGCTAATCCTGGCGCTGGAGATCTGCGACGCGATTGCAGGAATCGTTACCGCGATCCTGTGCGTGGCCCAGATCCTCCTCTAAAACCACTTCGGCCGCTTAGGCGGCCGTCATAGCTTCGAAATAAGGATTGCGCTTATGCTATTTCAAATATCGCCTTCTAACGATTCGAAGGGCTCGATCAGACGAACTCGACCTCGAACATCTCGCCGAAGCGCCCGAGCTCCGTCAGCTTGGCCTGGACCGCCTTCAGATCCGCGGGGTCGCAGTACAATACCGCGTCCTCCCCCGTCAGAACCCTGCGCACGCAGGAGTCGAATCCGTCGGAGGTGTAGTCGGCGTCGGGCGAATCGCGGCGGGCGGTCGGACCGTACACGCCGGTGCATGCGCCCGTCGCATCGCTTCCGGGCGGACATACGGTCAGCTTCCCCCTGGGGCCGGAGTCGAACTTCATCATCATCTGGGGCTCGGTCTTCGGATACGGCGCTTCATCCATCCCGCGGGTCTTCGACATGTTGCGGTTGATCGAGAAGTACGAAGGAGGCGTCAGCGACACGCTGTAGACGTCCTCGCGGTTCCCGAAGAACACGTCCGGATCCCCGGAATAGACGAGCTTCCCGTGCCTCATCACATGGATGTCATCGGCCCAGGCGTACGCCAGGTCGACGTCGTGCGTCGATATCACCACGGTCGTGCCGGAGACGTGCAGGATCTCCGCCAGCTCCATCAGGTCCGAAGCGATCGCGGCATCCAATCCGGCCGTCGGCTCGTCCATGATCAGGATCTCGGGACGCATCGCCAACGCTCCCGCGATGGCGAGCCTCTTCCTCTGTCCGTAGGACAGCTGCAGTGGGTTCCGGTCCGCGAAATCGGTCAGACCGACCATGCGCAGCGCCTCCGCCACGCGGGAGTCGATCTCGTCCTGCGGCAGCCCCAGATTGGTCGGGCCGTACGCCACATCGGCGCGAACGGTCATCTCGAACACCTGGTCGTCGGGGTTCTGGAGGACCACCGACACCTTGGAACGGAGCTTCTTCAGCCCCTTCCTGTGATAGGAAACGGGTTCATCGTTGATCAGCACCTTCCCCTTGTCGGGATACAGGATGCCGTTGAAATTGTAGAACAGGGTGGACTTCCCGGCGCCGTTGGCCCCGAGGATGACGGTCTTCACGCCCTTCCTGATGCAGATGGACACCCCGTCCAGGGACGGGCGGTTCTCGCCCTCGTAATTGAATCTCACATCCTCGGTCCGGATCACGCAGTCGTTCATCTCACCACCTCCGGGCATCTGCCGAATCCCGCCAATGCGCCGATCCTCGACAGGACCCTGTCGACGGCCTTGGGTCCGGCATAGACCAGTACGTCCTCGCCGCTCAATGCTATGCGGCATGCGCTCTCGACCGCGTCGTAAGCGATGTCGGCCTCCACGCCCCATTCCGCGAGGGTGTTCCTGGCGGACGGTCCGTAGACCCCTATGGACCTCCCGTCGGCCTCGCAGGGGCCGTCCTCGGTGGAACGCACCTGGATCCTCCCTGTCGGACCGTCGGTGCACGCCAGCAGCTGCGACGCCGTCCTGGGCATGCCTCCGCCCAATCCGAGCGAATCGTGGAGCTTCGCGATCCTCGGCCTGACCAATCCCGCAGAGAGCACTGCTTTCTCGTCGGAGAAGAACCCGTCCGGATCGCCGGAATACACGTGCTTCCCATGAGATATCACGTGCACATCCTCCGCCCAGGCGTAGGCCATGTCGATGTCATGGGTCGAAAGTATCACGGTCTTCCCGGAATCCACCAGGGCATCGATCAGCTCGATCATCTCGGCCGACATCCTCGGATCCAATCCGGCCGTCGGCTCGTCCAATATCAATATGTCCGGATCCACCGCCAGCGCACCCGCCAGCGCGATCCTCTTCCTCTGTCCGTAGGACAGGTGTATGGTGGGACGGCGGCGGTTCTCCAGCATCCCGACCTTGCTCAGCGAGTCCACGATCCTCTTCTCGACCTCCTCCCTGGGAAGCCCCATGTTCAGAGGACCGAACGCCACATCCTCCTCCACCGTGGAGGAGAAGATCTGCTCGTCCGGGTTCTGGACCACCACGCACACGGACGCCCTCAGCTCCCTGAGGGCATCGCGCGAGTAATCGAGGGGTTGGCCCTTGAACAGGACCTCCCCCTCCTTGGGTTTCAATATCCCGTTGAGGGAGTAGAACAGCGTCGACTTCCCGGCCCCATTCGGTCCGAGTATCGCCGTGCGCACGCCTTCTCTGATCGAGATGGACACCCCGTCGAGGGATTTCACGTTCTTCTTCGAGGAGTAGGCATAGCTCAGATTCCTCGTCTCCAGTATGTTCGTCATGCCGACCCTCCGAAGAAGATGGAGGTCATGTCGATCCAGTCGGCCGTGAGGTACCCCACCAGCAGGATGCCGGCGAATATGCCGACCGAAGCGGCTATCCACGCGACACCCGTCTTGGGCGGGGCGTTGTACAACGGGAAGTACCCCCTGTAGTTCCTGCAGTCCAGGGCAATCTGTCCTTTATCAGCCATGTTCGTGGACTGCACGAACATCCCCACAGCGATGGAAGCGGTGGTCCTCATGGTGCGCTTGAACCCGTTGAATCCGAGCCTGCACCCGGCGGCCACCCACATGACCTCCATGCGCTCCAGCAGCAGGAAGCCGTACCTGTAGATCAGTACGACCATCTCCGCGATCTCCGGAGGGATGCGGATCTGCCTGAGCGCGTTGGAAAGATGGGGGATGGGCGTGGATGTGGCGAATGCCATCATCAGCGCCATCCCCGCGACCCCCCTGAACAGGATCAGCCACGCCTTGTTGAAGCTGTCAGCCGTCATGTGGACGTGGACCCACAGGATGTTGGTGTCCCACAGGGCCTCCGTCCCGGCGTCCCCTGATATGGAGACCATCCCGCATCCGAAGACGAGGATGAAGAACGCTTCCACCAGGGCGATGATCACGATCAGAGGGATGCGCATGTTGGTCGAATACCACATCAGGCACAGCCCCAGAGCCAGCGTGAAGATCGGGACGATCATCGAGCTGGTTATGATGTTGGCCACCAGCGCCGCGATTATGAACAACAGTTTGCCCAAAGGGGCCCAACCTAGCATGCGCGAGCTGTAAGCCAGCGTATCCATCTGGAGCTGTTCCGACATGTCACCGCCTCATCAAGCCTTCTTGCTCGTATACCGACCGATGAAGTAGCCGATGATGATCGCACCGATCGCCGCCTGGAGGGCGAAGAGCAGGGAAGCGGTCTCGGAGGGGAGCTCGTAGTCCCCCCAGATGCCGTTGGTCCACTGCTCGAAATCGGGATCGACATCCGCGATGACGTCCTTGGCGCCGTCGTCGGCCCCTCCGAACTCGAATCCGTTGGAGGCCCCGTAGGCCAGAGTGACGATCACCAGGATGGCGATGATCGCGAATCCTCCGATGTACACCATTTTGTTGTTCATGCCTCAGCAGCCTCCTTGGTCGCGGGCTCCTCCAGGGCGATGTCGAACACCTCGGGCTTGTTGCTCATGAGGTAGATACCGAACATGAAGAACAGGATGGCCTCGACGATCGCCAGAGGGATCTGGGTCGCGGCGTAGTTGGTCAGGAAGTTGACCAGGGCGTCGATGGACTGTCCGTGGTTGAGCGTCATCTGGATGGCGGTGACCACGTAGGTGATCAGGTCCGCGAACAGGGCCGCGATGGCGAGTCCCACGGGGATCTTGACGCCGCCCTTGATGAGCGCCTTCCAGACGATGAATCCGAAGAACGGTCCGACGATACCCATGGAGACGATGTTGGCTCCGAGGGTGGTGATACCGCCGTGGGCGAGAAGAAGCGCCTGGAAGATCAGGACGATGGTTGCGAGGAACGCGGTGACGCTGACCCCGTAGAGGACAGCGGAGAACCCGGTTCCGGTCGGGTGGGAACTGGATCCCGTCACGGACGGGATCTTCAGCGACGAAAGCAGGAATATGAAAGCGCCGGATAGGGCGACGGTCATCTTCTGCTCGGGGTGTTCTCTTACCAATTCTATTACTTTTTTGGCTCCGAGTGCGACGAACGGGATGGCGATTATGAACCATACCGCGCACCATATCGGGTCAAGAAACCCTTCCATTATGTGCATGTATTATCTCCTATCTGACCGCAGAACGGTCGTTCTGGGCCCTATCCGGTCCCATTGGATGAATAATCCAGTTTCAGATATATAACATAGAATCCTTAATCCAGACTCATCTTGGCAGAAGGGTCCAGTCACCCATCCTGTCAATTATGTCCGATTCAGGACACACTAAGGAAGTTTATCGATACCTAAACGCCCGATTCCGAGGGTTTCGATAGGGATTTCGGGGTACGGTACCGCTTGCCTTGTTAGAGATACATTCTCTATATTATAGAGCAAGAACGGGCAAGTGTAGCCACCCCCCTCCCCTCGGACGTGACCGTCGACGCATCCCCGGGGAACCCTCCCGGGGTTCCGGCGTCCGCCGGGAGGACCGGCCTCCGACAGATCCCTCCGGACCCCTTGGAAAGGACGATTTCAGCGTTGGTTGGATGAATTATCTATCTCTACCCCCGGGGGTAGGTAGCCAGACACGTTATCGGCATCCAGAACCATTAAAAGCCAATAACAGTCTACTGTATCCGATGAAGATAATCGATGAACCCCAGTTCGGACCCATGTTCCGCTTCAACGACGCGAACGTCTACTGGTCCCTGTATCTCCTCTCCGGAGGAAGGCGTCTCGGTCGCAAAAGGCTCGCCGAAGAGGTGGGCGTGGGCGAAGGGAGCATGAGGAGGATCATCGAGACCCTGAAGGAGTGGGACTTCATCGACATCAAACAGACCGGCATCACGATCACGAAGGCCGGCCAATCGTTCCTCACTCAGATCCCCATCAGGCCCGTCGACGTCTTCATCGAGGGTTCGGTCCTGGGCAGATACCAGCAGGGGGTCATCGTCCTGGGATGCGCCGACAAGGTCAACAACGGGATGGAGCAGAGGGACGCCGGGATCAAGGTCGGAGGGGAGGGATGCACCACGCTCGTCATACGCGACGGATGCCTCCTGATACCGCCCGACTGGAACCTGGACGAGAAGATGCCCGACACCGCCTACAAGATACGCAAGGAGACCGGCCTCACGCAGGACGACGCTCTCGTGATAGGCGGAGGGGACACCCCCGAGTCGGCCGTCGAAGCCGCGGTTACGGCAGCGTTCGCAATGTTCCGATGCTGCACCTGCTATCGCATTCCGTTTACCAGGACCTCTCGCTGTTCGGCGACGATCCCCGCGACAAGCTGGAATCCATCAACTGCGACGGCCTGGAGCTCCTGACATCCTACGACATCCCGGACCCGATGTACCGCGGGTTCGCGCCTTCGGTCCATCTTCCATATGCTCCGAATTGGCTCGCCGCGTGGGAGGACCGCCCCGACGACATGCCCGATCTCGATTCCCTGTACTTCATGTACGGCAGGAGCAGGGAGGAGGTCGTCGAGAACGTCAAGAGGTGCATCGACTGCGCAGCGGAGCTCGATCCCGCCTACGGCGTGTTCCACGCCGGGAACGCCGACACCGCGGAGATATTCCATCACAGCTACTCCAGACCCGATTCCTACGTCCTCGACGCGTTCTGCGACATGGTCAACACCGTGGCGTCCCGCTTCCCGAAGGGGGAGCCGCCTTTCAGGATCCTGTTCGAGAACCTCTGGTGGCCCGGCCTGCGCCTGACGGACGATTCCGGATTCAAGAGGATACAGAGCAAGGTGGAGTTCGAGAACTGGGGCATCTGCCTCGATACGGGCCATCTGATGAGCTGCCTGCCGACGATATCGCAGCAGGACGGCATCGACAGGCTGCTGAGGATCTTCGGCGGATACTGCGACGACCTCATCGACAGGATAATGGACGTCCACTTCCACTGGAGCGCCACGTACGAGTACCGCACCACGTTCCCCGAGAGGGAATTGGACTGCCCGGTACCGCAGTTCGTCGCCGACGCCAACGCCCATGTCACGAAGCTCGACAGGCACCTGCCGTTCTCCGACCCCCGCTGCAAGGAGCTACTGGACATCCTCCAACCCGATTACGTTGCACACGAGATGCCGGGATCCGAGACCGGGGTCATCCAGGACTTCGTGAAGCAGCGCTCGCTGCTCCCCTGAGCGCCGTCTCCCCTTTATAAGAAGGACAACCAGCGGGAGTCCCCACTCTTTTTATACATCTTACAGTTACTCGGAGCCAGAGGAATTTAGAATGGCACGCTTCAAAGAGGCAGAGCACAGGCTCCTCGATAAGACCGTCTGCATGAACTGCTACGCCACCAACCCCAAGAAGGCGGACAGGTGCAGGAAGTGCGGAAGCGGCGATCTTAGGCCCAAGGCCAAAGAGAGCAGGAAGCAGTGATTCCGGCTCGCGCCGGCTTGTTTTTCTTACGGCCCTCCGGGCCGGTCAATATCAGACCAGCGCGAGCTATCGAGACGTCCCCAACGGGGCCGTCCGACACCATAATAACGGCTACCCCCATGGACCGTCCGAGGCTCCGATGAAGATTCTAATCGTGGACGACAACGTCGCCATCCAGGAGATCGTCAGGGACATCCTGTCCGACGAGGGGTACATCATACGCACCGCCGGGACGGTACAGGAAGCCATCGCCAAAACGGCCGACTTCATGCCGGACGTCGTGGTCCTCGACTCGTGGGTCGGCGACGAGGAGGGGCTGCATTACCTCGCGCGCCTCAAGGAGGAGGTCCCCTCTGCGGAACCCAAGGTCGTCCTGCTGAAGAACGCGACGGAACTCGTCCCCAAGGACAGTCCGTACATCAAGGCGAGCGTGGACAAGCCGTTCAAATCGTCCGACATCGTCTCCGCCGTCAGGGGACTGCAGGACGACGAGCCCCGCGAGGAGCCCAAGGCGGAGAAGAGGCGCAGGTTCCACCTCCGCAGGAAGAAGAAATCGCAGGATCAGGAACCCCCGGAGATGATGGACGTCTCGTTCGGAACATCCTATGTGATGTTCGAGCAGGATTCCGAGACCGCGTACAGGTTCGTGAAGCATTTCGACCCGGGGAGCTACGACATGATGATCGTGACCACCGACAGGTCGAAGGCGGTCAAGGAGAGATTCTCGTACGGCACCATGGAGGTGCTCACACTGTCCTCCAACGGGAAGGCCGGGTCGGAGAGCATCCGCGACATCGGGACGATCACGTCGCTCGTGAGGGCGTTCATGGATCAGAAGGAGAAGCCGGTGATCGTCTTCGACAAGTTCGGCGAGGTCATCTCGGCGGACGGCATCAACCAATCGCTGCTGATGCTGCAGCAGCTCATGTCCGGGAAGACCAGGATGTGCACCCTGGCGGTCTCCGTGGACCCGACGGTCCTGACGGACAAGGACAAGGGCATCATCCTGCACAACATGGTCGAATATTCGGAGAAGGAGTGAATACGATGAGGATAGAGAAGGTATGGGCGAGGGAGGTGCTCGACTCCAGGGGGAACCCGACAGTCGAAGCAGAGATCACGGTCGCGGGGCACAGGATCTCCGCCATCGCGCCGTCCGGCGCATCCACGGGATCGTGGGAGGCGCTGGAGCTCAGGGACGGGGACAAGACCAGGTACCGCGGGAAGGGCGTGCTGAAGGCCGTGGAGAACGTCCGCGGGCCCATCGCCAAGGCGCTCGTGGGGATGGATCCCGCCGATCAGGAATCCATCGACCGCGCCATGATCGAGCTGGACGGGACGGAGAACAAATCCAACCTCGGAGGCAACGCGATGGTCGCCGTCTCCCTGGCAGCGGTCCGCGCGGGAGCGATGGCCGAAGGAGTGGACGTCTACCAGCACATCGGGAAGGACCACGCTACCCTGCCCGTGCCCATGCTGAACATCATCAACGGCGGGAAGCACGCCGGAGGCGACCTGAAGATACAGGAGTGCATGATCATCCCCGCGGGGGCCAAGAGCTTCTCGGACTGCCTGCGCATGTCCGCGGAGGTCTACATGAGCCTCAAGGACATCCTCAAGGCGAGATACGGCGCAGGGGCCATCAACATCGGCGACGAAGGGGGATTCGCGCCTCCGGTGAACACCGTCGATGAGGCTCTGACGACAATCACCGACGCCGTCTCCGATGCGGGATACAAGCCGGGCAAGGACGTGTTCCTCGCCATGGACGCCGCCTCGTCCGAATTCTTCGAGGACGGCATCTACTCCGTGGACGGCCTGAAGCTGTCCGCCGGCGAACTCGCCGACCACTACGTGCAGCTGACCAAGGACCACCCGATCGTCAGCATCGAGGACCCGTTCTTCGAGGACGACTTCGAGACCACCGCCGAGCTCACCAGGAAGATCGGCAACCACGTGCAGATCGTGGGCGACGACCTGTTCGTCACCAACTCCAAGCGCCTCGCGCGCGGCATCGAGTGCGGCGCGGCCAACGCCCTCCTGCTGAAGGTCAACCAGATCGGTACCATCACCGAGGCCGGAGAAGCCGCCGCCATGAGCTTCGCCAACGGATACAACGTCGTCGTCTCCCACAGGTCCGGGGAGTCCGAGGACGCCACCATAGCCGACCTGTCCGTCGGTTGGGGCAGCGGCGAGATCAAGACCGGCGCCCCCGCCCGCGGCGAGCGCACGGCGAAGTACAACAGGCTCCTGAGGATCGAGGAGGAGCTCGGCTCCAAGGCCCGCTTCCCCGGCGTCTCCAAGTTCAGGGTCTGAGCTTTCAACGACGGCCGGAGTCCCCGGCCGTCCCCTTACATCATGTTCTACTAAGACCCGGAGAGTTGGCTGATTAGGTCCGATTTTCCCATATTTTCAATATATAAAACTAACTGAACGAAAACCCCTCCGTTTCCACTGGAAAACGAAGGTTAACGGGGTGTACTCGGGGAGCTTAAAAACCCCCTCTAGGGAAGGCTTATATGCGCACTACAGTTAGAGGGAGGTTGCACGAAACCGGGTCCGGTTATGGATGGTCGGTACCCGTGAAAGGTGCGAATCTCGGGGGAGAGGATTGATCGGAAAGAACAGAACCGCTAGCGGTAGCCACGCGTCACAGAAGGGCTACCTCCGCACGCTGGACACTCTGGCGGAAGAGTCGATGATGAGTGTCTACTGCATGTGCGGGAGGATCGTTGTTCTAGATCGCTCCGAGATGAAGGTGAGGTTGAAACTCGGCAAGGAGCTCGAATGCACCTCCTGCCGGAACCACAGGATCTCCAACGAGATCGATGCCATGAACGACCACTTCAACGGCGTCGAGGAACCCGACGGGCTGCTGCTCCGAAGGTAACTATTCTACCTATCTAAGATAGTGAAACTTTAACACGAATTATTAGATTCGTGTTACTGTACCTAAGGGGGTACGGCACCCCTTCGCGCACGCATTATAAGGGAGGCTCAGGACTCTTCCGGAGCCTCGGTCTTCTTCGCCGACTTGGACTTGGCGGGCTTGCGTGTTACGGTCTTCTTCTTGACCGTCTTCGGCTTCTCCTCGCCCTCCTCCTTCGGCTTCGCCTTCGCGGACTTCTTGCGTCCGGGGCAGTCGGGGTTGATGCACTCCTCCGCATTGCCGAGGTTGACGATCGGCGCCTTGCAGATGGTGCACTGCCTCCCGGCGTACGAGATGCTGCCCCTGGGCCTCAGAGGGTAGGTCTGAGTGCAGTTGGGCCACTCGGAGCATCCGGCGAAGCGCTTCCCCGCCTTGGAGTACATCATCCTGATGCGTCCGTTCTCGCAGGTCGGGCAGGGACCGAGGTCGTTCTTCTCGGTGTTGCTCGTGCACTTCGGATCGATGCACTGGACGGAAGGGGGCATGCCCTTCCTGATGATCTTCAGCTGCGGGAGCCCGCAGACCTCGCAGACCGTTTCCGTGGTCTGTATGAGAGCGCCGCGCGGTATCGGATAGGCGCGCTTGCAGTCGGGGTACCCGTCGCATCCGATGAAGTTCCCGTTCTTGGAACGCTTGATCGTGAGGCTGTTACCGCAGGTCGGGCAGGTTCCGATGTGCTGCTGCGAGTGCAGGGCGGCCTTGATCTCGCTCCCGATCTCCTCGGAATCCTTGGAGATCTGCACGGCCACGTTGTACAGCATGTCCTGCGATTCCTTGACGACGGAATCCAACGTCCTGGCGCCGTCGGAGATGCTGAGCATGTCCGCTTCGAGCTTCGCGGTCATATCCGGCTCGGTGATGCCTCCGCCGTGGTTCTCCAGCGCCTTCGTCAGAGCGATGCCGCTCGGAGTGGGGATCATGTAGTTCCCCTGGACGTAGTTCCTGGAGTACAGCTTCCCGATGATGTCGTGCCTGGTGGACTTGGTCCCCAGCTGGAGACGGTCCATCTCCTGGATCAGGGAACCCTGATTGTATCTGTAGGGGGGCTTGGTGGCCGATTCGACCAGCGACATGGATCTGATCTCCACGTCGTCCCCGACGTTCATGGCCGGGAGCCTGGCGTCGTTCGCCTTGAGGTACTTGCCGTAGTACTTCTTCCAGCCCTTCTTCTTGAGGACGTACCCCTCGGCGTTGAAGGTCTCCCCTGCGACGTCGATGGTGCACTTGGTCACTTCGGCTTCAGCGTTGGGAGCGACGGTCGCCAGGAACCTCCTGACGATGAGCTCGTACAGCTTCCACTTGTCGCCCTTCATCTTGTCCGGCGACGCTCCGGCCGTCGGGTATATGGGCGGATGGTCCGTGGTGCGCCTCTTTCCCCTGGAGGGCACGATCTTCTCCTGCGCGAGGATCTCCTCCGCCTCGGACTTGAACGCCCCGTCCTTGAGCTTCTCCAGGACCGAGCGCAGCGACAGGCTGCGGGGATATTCCGTGTTCTCCGTACGCGGGTACGAGATGTAACCGCCGGTGTACAGGTCCTCCGCGAGCTTCATGGCCGTGGTCGGGGGGATCCCGATTTTGTTGGCCTCCACCTGCATCTGCGTGGTGTCGAACGGGGAGGGTCTGAACTCCTCCTTGGTCTCCACCTCGTACGATGTGACCTTCCCGGACCCTGCGTCCTCCACGATCGCGAGGATCGCGTCGGCCTGGTCCTTCTCCCAGAACGGGTTGTCCGCGTGGTCGCCCCTGAAGGCGAGCATGCCGAACTTCCCGACGATCTCCCAGTAGGGCTTGGGTTCGAACCTCTCGATCTCCTCGTGCCTGTCGACGAGGAGCTTGAGCGTGGGGCTCTGGACCCTCCCGACGGACATGAAGTTCTTCCCGACCTGTCCGGAGGACAGGGAGATCAATCTCGTGAGGACGGCGCCCCAGGACAGGTCGATGATCTGCCTGGCCTCGGCGGCGTCCGCTAATTTCTCGTTGGGCTCGGTGAGGCTGTCGAATGCCGCCTCCACCTCCCCTTTCGTGAGGGCGCTGAACTTGGCCCTCTTGACGGACCCCATCCCGATGCCGATCTCCTTGACGGTTTCCATTCCGATGAGCTCTCCCTCACGGTCGTAGTCGGTCGCGATGATGACCTCGTCGGATTGCGCTGCCAGGTCCTTGATGGTGTTCAGGATGGACTTGACCTTCACGGTCTTGATCTGCGGAGCATGGACGAGCTCTGCGGGGTCGGTTGCGCCCCAGTCGTTGTACTCCGGCGGATAGTCCAGTTCGATGATGTGGCCGCGGAGGGACACGACGTTGTACTCGTCGCCCCCGGCCTCGAAGGAAATCACCGTCACGCCTCCGGAAGAGGAGGACTTGGATGTGCCGTCTGAAAGGATAGTGGATATCCTGCGGGCGGCGTTGGCCTTCTCGGTGATTATCAGCTTCTTCATCGTCCGCTGGGGACTGGATGGCGCGATATAATGATTTCTCCGAGGGGCTCCGAGGACTGGCAAAGGCTCCGCGACGGCATCCGTAAACTGTCTGGATACCGCCCAGGGGCATTGGAGGGTACATCCAATTATAAATGGCGGAGACAATCCACAGCTTAAGACCACTGGGAGGGTCTTTATGGACAAGAAACAGACGATAGCGATAGTTGCGGTGATCATCATAG
>CAVABN010000021.1:0-23149 GCA_963586845.1 Bifidobacteriaceae bacterium | reverse complement strand
CAGGAGGATGCTCGCCGCTCTGTCCCGCCTGACGGAGGAGAGGTTCGGGGAGGACTACTCGATCATCGTCATGAAGGCGTCAGAAGGTCCGGATGTCCTCATGGAGATGAGGCAACTCGAAGTAGCAGGGGACGGAGCGGTTCCCGACAGACTCGCGCGGAGCGCGTTGGACCATGTCCGCTACGCGCGTCACGAACTCGATCCCGACAGGGATGCGATCCTGTACGGCGTATGCCTCGACGGAAGGACCCCGACCGTCGCGACGGACAGATGTCCGGAAGAATGAAGGGAAGGGGGACCCCCGCCGAATAAGCGAAGGTCCGGTTTACGGAATCAGCTCTGGGCCGATTCCGTCCTGATCTTGATGGACTGCTCTACCGGGAGGATGAAGATCCTCCCGTCCCCGGGGTGGCCGGTCTCGGCCTTGGCGCGGATCGTCCTGATGACCAGATCGACCTGGTCGTCCTCGACGACCGCCTCGATCTTGACCTTCTCGATCTCGTCGACCACGAACTCGCCGACCCTGGTGGTGAACACCAGTCCCTTCTGCTCCCCGTGGCCGGTCACGTGGGTGATCGTCATCCCGTTGATGCCGGCGTCCCTGAGGCCGTCCTTCACGCACTGGAGCCTCTCGGGCCTTATCACTGCCATTACCATCTTCATGTTATCACATCACGTACGCGGGCTCCCCGTGCTCGACCAGGTCCTGGCCGATGAGCTCCTCGTTCTCGGTCGCGCGGACCCTCATGAACTTGCCGATTATCCAGATTATCGCATAGGAGACGACGAAGCAGAACACCAGGGTCACGATGACCGCGACGATGTTCCCCACGAACAGCTCCCAGTCGCCGGTGATGAGCCCTCCGGCGCCGCCCAGGTTGTTCTCGGCGAAGATGCCGGTCGCGATGGCGCCCCAGATACCTCCGATTCCGTGCACGCCCATGACATCCAGCGCATCGTCGATGCCGGACTTCTCGCGCATGAAGATCACTCCGAAGTAGCACACGACGCCGCCGACGAGACCGATGATGATCGAGGTGATCGGGGTGACGTATCCCGCACCGGGGGTGATGGCCACGAGTCCTGCAATGGAACCGGCGGCGAGTCCGAGGACCCCGACGCGTCCCACGTGCAGGTACTGGACGACGGCCCAGGAGGCCATGGCGCAGACGGCGGCGATCATGGACACGGTGATGGCGCTGATGGCCTGTCCGTTGGCGGCGAGGCCGGATCCTCCGTTGAATCCGAACCATCCGAACCACAGGAGGAAGCATCCGAAGAAGACCATCGGGATGCTGTGAGCCCTCTTGATCGTGCTGGCGCTGCGCTTGCCGAGGTAGACGGCGAGGGCGAGGCCGGTCGTACCGGCGCAGATGTGGACCACGGTACCTCCGGCGAAGTCCAGGGTCTCGAGCCCGAACGGGAGGCTGGCGAGGAATCCTCCGCCCCAGACCATGTGGGCCATGGGAGCGTAGACGAGGATCGACCAGAGCACGAGGAACCACGTGACCGCGGTGTACCTTATGCGCTCGGCGCAGGCTCCCAGGACGATCCCGGCGGTGATGAGCCCGAACATCATCTGGAAGACGGCGAACTCCATGTCGGGGATGTACGAACCGTCCGCGATGACGGAGTCGGACAGACCGTTGAAGAACAGGTAGTCGAATCCTCCAATCAGGGCGTTGCCCTCGGAGAACGCGAGGGAGTAGCCGACGGCGACCCAGGAGATGCCCATGACGGCCATGGCGAGGAGGGTCTGGGCGATGACGGACGTCATGCTCTGCTTCCTCAGCATGCCGCCGTAGAACAGGGCGACGCCGGGGGTCATGATGAAAACGAGGATGGAGCAGATCGCCACCCACGAGATGTTGGCGTAGTCCTCGGCCACCTCGCCGGCCGTGTGGTCGGCGGAGACCGCGGGTGCGGCCGCCATGACGGCGATCGCCGCTGCGATGAGGACCATCGCCGCAATTATTGTCTTTCTCGAACTCATGATATTCCTCAATCGTCTAATTGACACGATTGAAACTGCTCAAACGTCTATTCTACTTAAGCCCTTCTGAATGATTGGGCATTTTTGACCAAAAATAGCGCCATCTGTGCAGTGGAAACGGAGGTTAATGCGTTCATTTGTCTAATAATTTTGATTTTATTAGACAAATGAATATCAGACTGATTTCAGACGAGAAATCCCGCCCTCAAAAATGCTTGCATTTATGCGATTCTAAGCTTCTTATAGCAATAAATGGCAGTCATACTTACTGGGCGCATCAACGCTTTAAAGGAATCATGAACAAAGCCCCCGTATGACCAAAACGAACGCCTTTTCGGGGCTCCGCGAGGGGCCTTGTGAAGGTAGCGAACGGGGGCCGATCGGGTGCCCGGAGGAACTGACCGAAGCGGAGCGCCGCATGAGGCCGGACTTCGTCGCGACCGTCCCCCGCGGAGAGCCGATGACTCATGAACAGGCAAACGGACTCTCATCCAACCCGAGATACAACGACCCTGATGCTGTAAAACAAGGATATCACGACAACTGCCAGTCATGTGTGGTTTCCTACGCCATGAGACTGAGAGGATACGATGTCGAGGCCAGGAACAGAGATTATGACAACGAAGCTCAGAACCAACTATCCTTGGACACGACTGTGGCCTGGATCGATCCGACAACCAAAAGACGCCCCAGACTGACTGTCGTACCTGTACGGAAAGCCAGCAAAGGACTGAAATGGCTGATAGACAACCTGAAAAATGGTGGTGTCTACACATTCGAATTCGAGGTAAACGACGTGGTTTGTTACGGCATCCACATCATTATCCTTACGAAAAACGAGGAATCACTGACTATCTATGATCCTCAGAAGGGCATAGTAATTAATAACAAAATACAAATGAGATACTTGAAATCGATTGACTGGAAAGCCCGTTTCAGACCAAAAGTTATGAGAATAGATCAACTAGAGCCAAATATGACAATTGTCAACGAAATACTGAGACCGAAGGTGAAAAATGACACAAACAGTTGAAGAGAGAATCCTTGAGATGCTCAAATCTGGCGTTGGCATGAAAGGATATCCTGTCAAAAGAGTCGGCCTCCTGACGACCTGGGAAGGATATGACGTCTATCGTTTCTATCTGGATGTCGACGAGAACGAGTTCATCCAGATCGGAATGCCATGGTTCTACCTAGTCAAGGGAGACAAGATAACCGTGTCCAACTTCGACCAGACGCTTTGCATCATAGAGAAGGTCTATGATGAAACCTATGGGTCCGAGGACGAGGAGGACGACGAGGAAGGCTGGGACGACGATGAATACCAGGAATCCGGGCCGGAGACCGTACCTTGCATGATATCCTGTGCCGGACCTCGCATCTGATGCCGAACGAAGCTCGAAATCCGGAGATTACAAAACGCCCATGATTCAATCGATAGAAGACAGAATCCGCAGGATGCTCGAAGACAAAGGAGTTGAGAGAGCAGGATTTCCGATTAAGAGCGTCAGCTTCCTGATGAAATGGAACGGCTATGAGGTTTACGAGTACCACTTGCACTTTGAAGAACCCTTTTGCATAGGCACCCCATGGTTCTATCTCGTCAAGGGCGACAAGATAACTGAAACGAACATGAGGCTAGGTGACCAACGAGTTGGTGCACCTATCGGGCGGGGACAGGTCATCCCCGCGTTTTACGACTCTGAGGCCAAGCCGCGCGCCCCGCGGCCAGGATGTTACGTGCCGCGTTGACATCCCTGTCCATCACGAGCCCGCAGTACGGGCATTCGTGTGTTCTGACAGAGAGGTCCTTCGCGACGATGCACCCACATCCCGAGCACATCTGTGACGTCCCGCTAGGGTTTACCTTCACCAGCACCGAGCCGGCTGCTTCCGCAGCCGATTGCAAGGCCTTGGTGAACAATCCCCACGAGGCGGAGTATTGTGAGCGACGGGTACCTTTCCCGCGCTCCTTCTGAACGAGTTTGACGATGTTAATGTCCTCCATCGCGATGAAATCGTGCTTTTCCGCGATCTCCTTCGCGTCGCATCTGAGTTCGTTCTGACGGAGGTTCGCTATGCGTTGATGGATATTCTGTATCTTGCGCTTGAGCTTCTCGTACCTGGCGGATCCCGGATCGAGATTGGACATCTTCGATTGTATCCGTTCTATCTCGTCGGTGAGTTCCTTGTACTTCTCGTGCTGGTAGGCGTTGCCGTCGGACAGGGTGGCCCTGTTCTTCAGACCGAGGTCGATCCCGACCTCGTATCTGATGGGATCCAACCATTCAGTCCCGCGATCCTCATATTCGCAGACGACGCGGGCGTACCAGTGGTTCTTCTTCTTGATTATGATGCAGGTGCGGATATCCCCGAGCATCTTTTGGTTGCACTTGAAGCGGATCCCGCCGATGTCCTTCCTCATGACCCCCAGGAACAACTCCTTCCCCTCGATGGCGAAATCCTTGTATGAAGCGTACTCGAAAGACCTGTATCTGTTCGCAGTCCTCATTTTCGGGAAGATGAACTCCCCGTTCTTCCCGGTCTTTTTGAGAGAATACGTAAGTGATGCATTGACCCTACGGGATACGTTCTGGAGGGTCCTGGAATGGACCCTGTTGAATTCCGGATGCTCCTCCTTCATCAGGGTGATCTCTCTGTTCAGTTCGATTGCCGAAGGGACCTTGTTGGTCTCCAGGAAGATCGCGATGGCCTTCTCCATGAGCAGGTTCCAGAGCATCATGCAGATCCCGAGGGTCTCGCAGAGCCTGCGCTGCTGCTTCTTGTTAGGACGCAACCTTAAAAGATAACCTACGCAGGCCATGAAGAACACGATGGCTTTTCAGTAGATAAAAGTGTCTACTGGAATCAAATGCTGCTCGGAATCCCCTCATCGCAACCCAATCCACCAACTCCGTGGTCACCTACCCCAACGAACATTGATCAGACCTTTGAAATCATGGCAAAGATGAACGGCGGAACATCTTGGTCTGATGAAGATTGGGAAGACGATGATGAAGAATCCATCCCGGAACCTGTTCCTTGTATGATGTCCTGCTCTGGGCCTCGCATTTGACGCTGAACGGAACTCGAAATCCGAAGATTACAAAACGCACATGACACAGACTATCGAAGACAGAATCCGCGAGATGCTCAAACAAACTGTGATCGGAGTGAGGGGATATCCGGTCAAAAAGATCGGAATCCTGACTGAATGGGAGGGTAAAAACGTCTATGGATTCTACTTGGATGTTGATGAACCGATTCAAATCGGCATCCCTTGGTTCTACTTGGTCGAGGGAGACGAGATAACTGTTTCCAGCATCGAGCAATCCATCGACATAATGGCGAAAATCTACGACGAGACCCACGGGCCCGACGATGAGGACGACCGATGCCCTCCATCCGATAATGAAGACAGGGGTCCGGCGCATCCGCCGGGATCCCCGATGTTTTTCACAGAAGCGTCTTCGCTTCCTCGGGCTCGATGTCCAGAGCCTTCAGCATGTATGTGAGCGCCTTCTTGGCGTACGGGGCGCGGGCCTTGGGGTCCTCCATGATCTCGCCGTACGTCGCCATGACGTTGTTGTAGTACTCTATGGCGAACTCGGAGTACAGCGCCGAAGACATCGACTCGTCGATCTCCGCGGCCTCGTTGTACGCCCCCTCCGCCTCGTCGTACTTGTTGATGGAGATGCAGAACTGCCCGTACGACTGATAGTAGTCGACGCGGCTGGAATCCAGCTCCATCGCTTTCTTGTAAGCGTCCATGATCTCCTGCGGATCGACCTTCGCGCCGAACATGCCCGACGCATAGTTCCCGCACTCGGCCTTGTAGTACCACGCATCCGCGTTGTCCGGGTATTCGACCACCAGCTTCTTGAACGCCGTGTAGGCCTTCTTGAAGTCGCCCTCGTCCATCGCCTTCATCGCAGCGGCGAGCTTCTTCTCAGGGGAGGCATCTGCCATGGTTACCGTCACTGAAACGGCCGTTAAATAGCCTACCGATAAGCCTTAAATGCCCGCAAACCGAAACCCGGTCCATGACCGCCTGGAAAGAGGCATGCAGGGAAGCGGAGGAGCAGGGCTGGAAGGTCTCGGAGGTGCCTCTCCCGACCTATCTGGAGGAGGACGTGCTGAAGTGCCTGGACAGCTGCAAACAGAACATCTGCGGGACCTACGGGAGGAACTGGGCCTGCGCCCCGGGATGGGAGGACAAGATGGACACCCTCGGCAAGAGGTTCTCATCCTGCCTCCTGATGGAGAAGAGGTACGACGTGGATGTCAAAGACAAGGAGGCGGTGAAGAAGGCGGCCGACGAGTTCCAGAACATCGTCAGGCGCACCGTCCTGTCCATGAGGTCCGCGGGATACGATTGCCTGGGATTCGCCGACGGCGCTTGCAACTACTGCGGCGAGTGCGCGTACCCGGAGCCCTGCAGGTTCCCGGAGCAGCTCGTCCCGTCGGTCTCCGCCGCCGGGATCAACATGTCCCGCTATTTCGAGTCGTTCGGGAAGGAGTTCTCATTCGGGGACGGGTACTACACCCACTACGGCGTCATCATGTTCGCTCCGGGGAACGGTCCGGAAGATCGATTCCGACCGCTGGGAGGGGACATCGGGTGGAGATAGGCAGACTGCAGCCCGTCGCGATAATGGCCGCCGCGGCCGTCGGGATAGCGGTCGGTTCCCTGACCGGTGCCGGGGATTCCGCCGCGGGGCTCATCGAGCCGTTCCTGATGGCGCTGCTCTTCGTGCTGTTCCTGTCGGTGGACGCCCGCACCCTCGGCAGGTCCTTCCGCAACGTCCGCTTCACGGCCTCCGCCCTGTTCCTGAACTTCGTGCTGACCCCGGTCCTCGCATACATCCTGGGCATCCTGTTCTTCTCCGGCAGCATCGACCTCCGCATCGGGCTCATGATGCTGCTCGTCACACCGTGCACCGACTGGTACCTGGTGTTCACCGGCATGAGCAGGGGGAACGTGGAGCTGGGGGCGTCCATCCTCCCGCTGAACCTGATCCTCCAGATTGTCCTTCTGCCGGTGTATCTGCTCGTGTTCATGGGGAGCGACGTCTCGTTCGACATACCGTCGATGCTGGCGGACATGTGCTTCGTCCTCGCGGTGCCCCTGGCGCTGGCGTTCGTCGCGAGATCCGCGCTGTCGCGCAGGGAGGGTTTCGGCGAAGCGGTGTCCGAGCACGGCGACAACGCACAGCTCGTCTTCCTGTGCATGGCCGTGGTCGCGATGTTCGCATCCGAGGGGGACGAGATGGTGGAGAACCCGGTGCTCCTCGCGGAGCTCTTCGTGCCCCTGGCCATCTACTTCGCCCTGCTGTTCGCGCTGTCCCAGTCCGTCGGGAGGGCCATCGACGCGCCGTACAGGGACAGGGTTGCGCTGACATTCACATCCATGGCCCGGAACTCCCCTCTGTCCCTGGCGATAGCCGTGGCCGTGTTCCCGGACCAGCCGCTGATATCCCTGGCACTGGTCATCGGACCGCTCATCGAGATCCCGGTCCTCTCGCTGACGTCCTGGTTCCTGCTCCGCGGGGCGCCGGACGAGGACGGATCCCCTCCGGCATCGGGAGACGCGCGCGCATAACCGTTATTATAATCCTCCCGCTAACCTCCGCGCATAGAAGGTCTGCGAATGGACAGGCAAACCGTCGAGAGGGTTGCGCGCACGGCGCACATCAAGCTCACCGAGGACGAGCTGGAGAGATACAGCAAGGACTTGGGAGACATCCTCGGGTACTTCGAGCTACTGGACGAGGCGCCCGAATGCGATTCCTACGGCATCGACCCCATCGGGGTGGCCGACATCACAAGGGAGGACGAGCCGGAGGTACGCTTCGACACCGACCTCCTCCTCAGGGACATGAACACGTACGAGAGGTACGTCAGGGGGCCGAGGCTCTCATGACGATGGCATCGGTCCTGGCCTCCCTGAAGGAGACCAACGCGAAGTACGGCATGTTCCACTCCATGACCGCGGACACCGATCCCGGGGATGCGAGGTTCCTGTTCTCCGCCAAGGACAACCTGACCTCGTACGACATGGAGACCTGCGCCGGGTCGAGGATCCTGCAGGGATACCATCCCGCGTTCGATGCGACCTGCATCGCACGCATGAGGAAGGCCGGCGGGAAGCTCGTCGGCAAGACCAACATGGACGAGTTCGGGTTCGGGACGTTCTCGGCGAACTCGGCATACGAGGTCCCCAGGAACCCGTTCGACCTGGAGAGGGCGTGCGGGGGATCCTCCGGAGGATCGGCCTGCGCCGCCATGGCCATCGAGGACCACGTTTCGATCGGGGTCTCCACGGGAGGATCGATCTGCTGCCCCGCGAGCTTCTGCGGGGTTTACGGGATCGCGCCCACCTACGGCAGGGTGTCCAGATACGGCCTGATCGACTACGGGAACTCCCTCGACAAGATCGGGATCCTCTCGGCGAAAGCGGGGGACCTCAGGGAGTACGTCACCATCATGGCCGGGAAGGACGAGAATGATCCAACCTCGTGCATCCAGCCCGAGCTCAAGAACGAGAAGAGGAAGGTCAAGAGCGTCGCCGTCCCCAGGGACGGGATGGTCGGACTGTCGGACGACGTCGAGTCCGCGTTCAAGGACGCATTGGAATCCCTCAGGTCCATGGGGATCGATGTCGAGGAGGTCGATATGCCCTCGTTCAAATACGCCATCCCGGCGTACTACGTCATCGCCACATCGGAAGCGTCCACCAACCTCGCGAGATACGTCGGAATGAGGTACGGCGACCAGGATGGAGACCTCTCGCTCAAATTCGACGACTACTTCTCGTCCATCCGTTCCAGGGACTTCGGCGACGAGGCCAAGAGGAGGATCCTCCTCGGTACGTTCACCAGGATGGTCGGGTACCGCGACAGGTACTACGCCAAGGCCAGGCAGGTCAGGCAGCTGGTCATCGACGACTACAAGCGCATCATGGAGACCCACGATGCCGTCCTGACCCCCACCATGCCCTTCGCCGCCCCCAGGTTCGACGACATCGCGAAGATGACCGCCCTGGAATCCTACAAGGCGGATTACCTCACCGTCCCGCCGAACCTCGCCGGGAACCCCCATCTCAACGTCCCCTGCGGGTACGACGGGAACGGGATGCCAATCGGCATGCAGTTCGTCGCCAACCATTGGGACGAGGACGTGCTGTTCACCATGGCCGAGGAATGGGAGAAGACGTTCGAGCTCAGGAGGCCTGCCCAATGAAGATAGGATTGGAGATACACGTCCAGCTCCCCACCAGGAGCAAGATGTTCTGCTCCTGCCCCACCACCGAGGCCGAGGGGCCGAACACCCACGTCTGCCCCACATGTTTGGGCATGCCGGGATCCAGACCCGTGCTGAACGAGAAGGTGCTGGAGTACGGCATCATGCTCGCCAAGATGCTCGGATGCAGGGTCAACGACGTCACCTGGTTCTCCAGGAAGACGTACTTCTACCCCGACATGTCGAAGAGCGTCCAGATCACCCAGTACGACAACCCCATCGGAGAAGGGGGAGTGTACTATCTCGACGGCAAGAAGCCCATCAGGATCACCAGGATCCACGTCGAGGAGGACCCGGGGAAGACCAAGAGGGTCGGCGACCTGTCGTCCCTCGTCGACTACAACCGCTCCGGGATCCCCCTGGCAGAGATCGTGACGGAACCGGATCTCTCCAGTCCGGCGGAGGCCAGGGAGTTCCTGAAGCAGCTCATCGAGGACATCCGCCACGTGATCGACCTCCCGGGCGACGGGGAGCGCAGCATCCGCTGCGACTGCAACATATCCGTCGGCGTGGAGAGGTGCGAGGTGAAGAACGTCACCGGGCTCAGGAACGTGGAGCGCGCTCTCACGTTCGAGGTGATCCGTCAGACCAAGATCCTCCGCGCCGGAGGGAAGATCGACAGGGAGACCAGGCGCTTCGACGAGGAGCGCGGCGTGACCATCTCGGTCAGGAAGAAGGAGTTCGAGGCCGACTACGGATACATCGACGAGCCGGACCTGGGGATCTACCGCATCAAGGAGCTCGCCGATTCCATCAAGATCAAGGAGAGCCCCCAGAAGATGGCCCTCAGGATGGCGTCCCAGTACGGCATCGACCAGAAGATGGCGAAGCAGCTCATCTCCACGTCCATGGACCTGGCGGACCTGTTCGAGAGGGTGGCCGGTTCCCTGGGTAAGCAGGAGGCGGTCAAGTGGGTCGCCGGACCCGTCAGCGCCAACTGGAAGTCCCTCGAGACGTCCAAGGCCGACCCGAACGGGGTCATCCCCATAATCGAGAGCTTCGCCAATGGCGGGATCACCGACACCGAGTGCGGCATCCAGATCAAGTGCCTCATGACCGGGGAGGATGCTGAATCCGCCGGCAAGGCCGCAGGCGATCTGGACGAGATGATCAACGGGTTCATCGACCAGAACCCCGGAGTGGTCGCCGATTATCAGAAGAACGACAAGGCCGCCAACAAGATCATCGGACAGGTCATGAAGGCCTCCGCCGGCGCTTACTCCTCGGCGGAAGTCGTCGAAGCGGTCAAGAGGCTCATAGAGGCCAGATACTGAAAACCGGGCATCGCCCTTCTCAGCCGTCGGACGCGGGTCCGACGGCGGATACCTTCTGTCAGCATACACCTAAATGCGATTGGACGATACGTCCGACATGGATTCCGTTCTCATCGTGGCCCACGGTTCCTCGGAGGACCTCAACGGCGACGCCGCCCCCATGTTCGCAGAGAAACTCACCGCCTCCCTCGGGAGGAAGGTGCACTACGCGTACAAGGGCGACATCGAACCCACGGTGGAATCCGCTCTTAAGGGGATCTCCGATGAGAATCCGGACAGGATCGTCGTCCTGCCTCTGTTCTTCGCCCCCGGGATCTTCGCCGACAGGTTCATCCCCAGGATATTCGGGCTCGGACCCGGCGAACGCGAGGGGAAGATGGAGCTGGATGGGAAGACGGTGGATGTCGTCATCGCGGAAGCCTTCGGCATCCGGCCCGGCATGAGGGAGGTCATGGAGAACATCGTGGACTCCCGCGCACCGAAGGACGGCAGGACGACCGTCATGCTCATCGGCCACGGCTCCAAGGACCCCGCCAACTCGGATACGGTGGAACTCAACGCAGGATACGCCAGGGACATGGGATTCGACGTCGTCTGCTGCTACAACGAGTTCGACTCCCCCACGGTCGAGGAAGGGCTGGAGCAGGCACTGGCGACCGGGAGCGACAGCATCCTCGTCATCCCCATGTTCACCTCCTCGAGCCACCACTCCGTGGTCGAGATCCCCGGCAAGCTGGGGCTCGATGTCGGACAATCGGAGGGCGTTGTAGGACATACCCGCCTGATCTACGCGAAAGAGGTCGGACTGTCCCCCGGGATGGAGGATGTCCTTCTCGAGGAGTACCGCTCCCTCCGGCGATCGGTACAGCTTCTTCCGGATGATGTAGTAATCCAGCGCGTAGAACGCGATGAGATAGGCGAGCATCACGGCCACCGATATCCACGGCACGTCCCATCCCAGGGCGGACGCGCGGATTACCTCCGACGAATGCGTCAGAGGCAGGGCCCAGACGATGTCCCCCACGATGGCGGGTAGCGCGCTGACCGAGAAGATGGTCCCGCAGAGGAACGTCATCGGCATGATCACCAGGCTGGTGAACACGTTCAGCGAGACGCTGGACTTCGCCAGCAGACCCGCGGCGACCCCCAGCAGGGAGAACATGATGCACGACAGGAGCAGGGACACCACCGTCCCGAATCCCAATACCAGGTCGGGCGTGAGGAACAATCCGAGCACCAGCAGGATCGAACTGCCGATCAACCCCCTCAACATCCCGATGACCGCCTTCCCGAATACTATCGAGGAGGTGTGCATCGGACTGAGGATCAGCTCGTCGAAGCTCGTGTGGAACAGCCTCTGGATGATGATCTTCTGAGCGGTGGACGTGAATCCCGCCGTCATGGACGTCATCGCCACGATCCCCGGGATCGCGTACGCCACGTAGCTCACCCCCGCTTCCGTATCCCCCGACCTCATCCCGTAGGCGAACGCCACCAGGTACAGCAGCGGGCCGACCATCGCGGAGATGATCGTCTCCGGGAGGTGCCTCCTCAGGAAGCACAGGTCGCCGTACGCGACCCTGCAGACCTCGCTCAGGAAGTACATCGGAGCGTCCCTCCGGTGATCTCCAGGAAGGCGTCCTCCAGGGTGGTCTTCCTGACCACGGTGTTGTGCTCCCCCGCATGCGCGTCGGCCGCCTCCATGGCGGACGCCCTGTCAGGGAAGAACGTGAGCGACACCTCGTCGCAGTCCTCGTCGGTGCGGACCATGACGAACCTCCCCACGGACGAGACGAGCTCGTCGGGGGTGCCTTCGGCTATGAGGCGACCTTTGTCGATGATGCCGATCCTGTCGCAGAGCGACTCGGCCTCGTAGATGTAGTGCGTTGTGAGGAATATGGTCGTCCCCTGCCTGTTCAGGGCGCGGATCATCCTCCACAGGAGGTTCCTGGACTGGGTGTCCAGACCGGTGGTCGGCTCGTCCATGAACAGCACCTCCGGATCGTGGATCATCGAGCACACGATGGCCACGCGCTTCTTCCACCCGCCGGACAAGTTGGCGACCAGATCGTCCAAACGGCCGGTGAGTTCCATGGTGTCGCACAGCTCCATCATGCGCCTCTTGGACTCCTTGAGCGACATGCCCTGCATCAGAGCGTGGTGGATGATGTTCTCCCGGACGGAGATGTCCTTGTCCAGGCTGTGCTGCTGCTGGATGATCCCGATGCTCCTGCGGGCCGCGATGTAGTCCTTGGACGTTTCATGTCCATCGATCCACACGGTCCCCGATGTGGGGCGCTCCATGGTGGTCAGCATGCGGACCGTCGTGGTCTTCCCGGCGCCGTTGGGACCGAGGAATCCGTAGATCTCGCCCCGTCTGACCTCCAGGTCGATGCCGTCCACCGCCTTCAGGTCGCCGAAGTATTTGCGGAGGCCTTCGCAGCGTATCACGGAATCCGCTGAGCCGTATGGACAATTGTCGCTCATCTGGCTGGCTGATACCTCCAAGGTTTTTATATAATTTAGGTATGCTGAATACTAATTAGGTTTTCCTAATGTACCGAAACGGTGATTCAATGGACAAAGGAACGACTATGAAGATCGCGGCGGTCGTCGTCGTGATCGTTGTTATCGCCGCAGCGGCGGTCATCATGCTCAACAAGGGCGAGAAGGACCCCGAGGCGGGAGTCGTCGAAGTCGGCTCCATCTACGGAAACGTGGACGGCAACGGCTACATCGACGACACCGACGTCAGGATCGTCCAGGAAGTCCTGGACGGAAAGAAGGATCTCAAGGACTGGCCCCTTGCCGATGCCAACGCCAACGGCAAGATCGACGACGAGGACCTGGAGATCGTGAAGAAGCTGGCCAACAAGGAGAAGACCACCGCCTACGTCTCCGACTACTACGGAACGGTCATCAAGGTCAACTACCCCCTGAGCAACTACGCCGTCATGGGCGGGACCAACATGAGGACCGTCGTCGACGTCCTCGGACTCGAGAACGGCATGCTGGCCTGCGGGACCACCAAATACATCAGCCCCACCCTGGACAAGAACCTCTACGACAAGATGCAGAGCGGCGCCATCACCACGCTCAGCTCGAGCCTGAGCACCGAGGACGTCAACACCCTGACCAAACTCGGCGTCACCACCGTCATCTCCGAGGACAGCGGAATGTCCTCCGAGAGCGACATCGTGAAGATGCTGAACAACCTGGGGATCTCCTTCCTCGAGCTCAACGCCAAGAACCTGACGATGACCATGAAGACCACCAGCACCCTCGGCATCCTCTCCGGGAACGAGGACAAGGCGGAGAAGTACAACGATTGGACCACCGAGGTCATGGACACCATCAAGAAGAACGAGGGCGACAAGTTCGGAACCGCCACCGTCATGTGCGTCACCATGTCCAACTCCGTGAGCGGAACCGAGTCCGACTACTACGAGGCCACCCAGGAGGTCGGAGGGAAGAACCTCGCCGACTGGCCCGACAAAACCAAGAAGTTCGCCAAGGGCGACACCTGGCTCCTCGACTCGAAGTACAACGCGGACTTCCTGTTCCACTTCAAGTCCATGTCGTACCCCGAGGCTCCCGACGAGAAGACCGTCAACAGCTACATCAGCTACTTCGAGAACACCTACACCTACAAGGAGGCCAACGGGTACTACCTCATCAACGGAGTCCTTCCACTGCCCGTGAGGAACGCCATCATGGCCCAGACCATGTACAGCGACTGCTTCGACGAGGGTTGGGCCCAGTCCCTCCTGCAGTACTACGTGGACAACTTCCTCGGAATTGACTACGACACTTCCGGGGACCAGTACATCTGGCACCCCGCTGCCTGATCCAAACCCAGCGGGGCGCAACGCCCCGCGACAAACTATCGGAGAATCCCCTATGACGACCCTTCAGACCATCGGAATGGATTTCGGCTACACCCGGGACACGGACATCCTGAAAGGGATAGACCTGGAGATGTGCAATCCCCAGCTTATATCCGTCATAGGACCGAACGGAGCCGGCAAGACCACCCTGATACACTGCCTCAACAAGCTCCTGTCACCCACCAAGGGTACGGTGCTGATCGACGAGAAGGATGTGTCGGGATACAAGGCCAAGGAGCTGGCGAAGAAGATCGGATACGTCCCTTACACCTCCGGCGACAGCTTCCCGATGTCCGTGGTCGACACGGTTCTGATGGGGAGGAACCCCCACAAGAAATGGAACACCCTGCACGAGGACATGAAGATCGTCGAGGAGGCGCTGGAGATGATGGACATCTCCGACCTCGCGATGCGTCCGTTCAACGAGCTGTCCGCAGGACAGCATCAGAGGGTCATGCTGGCCCGCGGATTGGCGCAGCAGCCCGAGGTCCTCCTGCTGGACGAGCCGACGGCCAACCTGGACATCAAGCACCAGATGGACGTCATCCGCCTGCTGAAGAAGCAGTCGGTCCTCAAGGGAATAATGGTCGTGATGATCAGTCACGACATCAACATCGCCGCGAAGTACTCCGACAACATCATCATGATGAGGGAGGGGGAGATCTTCGCGGTCGGTACTCCGCAGGACGTCATCACCGCAGAGAACATCAAAGCGGTCTACGGCGTGGATTCCCAACTCATCGACCACGGCGGAAGGCCCCACGTGATCCTGGAGGACCTGGATTTCGGCGAGGAGGACGCGAAAACTCTGGAGGGCTCGTATGTCGTCTCCGGAAGCCGTCGATGTCCCCGACCCCTCCTCGTTGGAGGGGAGATATGCAAGCGACACCAAGACGAAGCTAGTCTTCATGGGTGTCTGCACTGTTATTATATTGATTATAGCGGGGGTCGCGCTCTCGATCAACGGCCGCGATCTCGGTTTCCTGGAGTCGTACCGCGTCATCATAGACCACATACTCGGGAAGTCGTACGAGCTCCACAGCGTGGAGTGGATCGACGACTACATGATGTGGAACGTCTACCTCCCGCGCATCATCATGGGTATCGCCATAGGCGCCGGACTGGCGATCTGCGGCGTAGCCATGCAGAGCGTCATGAACAACCCCCTGGCGGACGCTTACACCACGGGGGTGTCCGACGGAGCCTGCTTCGGAGCCGTGGCGGCCATCGTCACGGGGTTCACGTTCTCGAGCACCCTCGGCTCCATGGGCATAATGGTGAACGCCTTCATCGGCGGCCTGGTGCCCGCATTCATTCTCATTGGACTGTCCAACATCATCCGCATGAGCCCCGCGACCATGATCCTCGTGGGGATCGCGCTATCGTACATCTTCAGCGGGATGGAGACCATGATCATGGTCACCACCGATGCCGACACTCTGAAAAACGCCTATCTGTGGCAGATCGGATCCCTCGGCGACATCGTTTCGTGGGACAAATGCCTCATCCCGACCTGCATCGTCATCGTGTCGGGCATCGTGCTCTGGCTGTGCAGCTCCAGACTGAACCTCCTCGCTCTGGGCGACGACAGCGCCAAGAGCCTCGGATTGGACGTCCGCACCTTCAAGACCATCGTCATGCTCATCGCATCCCTGTCCGTGGCCGTCCTCGTGAGCTACGTGGGGATCATCGGATTCATAGGCCTGGTGGCCCCGCACGCCGCCAGGATGATACTCGGAGGGAACAACCGCTACGTGATCCCCGCATCCGCTCTGCTGGGTTCCATGCTCGTGCTCGTGGCCGACCTCGTGGCACGTACCGTCATCTCGCCGGACGAGCTGCGCGTCGGAGTGGTCATCTCCATGCTCGGGGCGCCCGTATTCCTGTACCTCATATTGAGCAAGAAGAAGAGCTACGGAGAGGTGTTCCGATGGAAGAGAACCTCTCCCCACTGGAGCTCAAATGCAGGAATGTCAACAGACGGAAGGTCGCCATCGCCGGATTGGCCATAGCCGTGGCCGCATGCGTAGCGTTCGCCTCGATCTTCCTCTCCCAACTGAACTCCATAACGCCCGATGTCGTATGGAGCGTCCTCTCGGCGCATCTCCACGGAACCGTCGTAGACGATAGGATCGCCGAACTGGTGGTATGGGAATACAACGTGCCCCGTGCCATCATGGGTGTGGTCTGCGGTGCCGGATTGGCCGTGGGCGGTGCCGTGATGCAGTCGCTCATGCGCAACCCCCTGGCGGACCCGTACACCACCGGAGTCGCGTCCGGAGCGTCCTTCGGAGCGGCGCTCATGTTCATCCTGGGGCTCTCGCTGATCCCCACCGGGGACAACTACAACCTCTCCGTCACCCTGAACGCCGTCGTCCTCGCCATGGTCCCGACCCTCGCGATCGTGCTGATATCCAAGCACAAGAGGATCACCCCCACGACGATGATCCTGGCCGGGATCGCCATCATGTACATCTTCAGGGCGACGACGTCGCTCATGACCACCTTGGCGGACCCGGAGAACGTGGAGCAGCTGTACATCTGGAACGTCGGATCCCTGGGGCCGTCCTCTTGGAGCAACGTATGGATCGTCACAGGCGTCGTCGTCGTGTCCCTGATCCTGCTTCAGCTCTTCTCGAAGGACATCGGCGTCATGACCTGCGGGGACAGGAGTGCCACCAGCCTCGGTGTCGAAGTTAAGCGCGTTCGCGCGGTATCGCTCTTCATCGTCGCCGTGATGACCGCCACCATGGTCGGATTCACAGGAACGATCGGATTCATGGGACTCGTGGCCCCTCACGTCGCAAGGATATTCGTCGGATCCAACGTGAAATACCTGATTCCCTGCTCGGCGGCCATCGGAGCGCTCATCCTGATCTGCGCCGACTGCGTGGCGAAGGTCCTCGTCGGAATCCCCGTAGGAGTCGTGACCTCGATAATCGGAGGTCCGATCTTCATCATCCTGCTCATCAAGGGGGCCAAGAAGGTCTGGTTCTGACCTCTTGGTCTTCCTGAGCGCCAGGAACAGGACGACGGCCATCGCGGCCGCCGCTGCGAAGATGAGGAACCATCCGACGAAATCCGTGTCATCCGCCGATGCCTTCTCGGAGAACTCGTTCTCGCCCGTCTTGTAGAATATCCTGGCGGCATCCCCCTCCCTCTCCTCGGAGGGCTTGAGGGTGATGCCCTCGATCTCGAAATAATGGTCATCGAAGAGCAGTTCGTTCAGGGCCTCGTCCGGTTCCAGGACGAGCCCGACGCCGTCCATGCCCTGGGAGAAATTGATGATCGTCAGGCAGGGGTCGTCCGCTATCCTGAGGTTCGAATCCTCGAACCCGGAGGGGAAGATTATGCTGGTGACCTTGGCGAGGTGCGACAGGGCGTCGTACTCCGCGTTCCTAGCCTCGTCGGATATGAGGACATCGCCCTCGTACCCCCAGGGGACGGCTTTCAGCGTCCTGCCGTCGGCGGAGTAGAGGATCCCGTCCTCGTCCACCGACAGATATTGATTCTTCTCGCGGAGCACGAACTCCGTGAGATCGGCCGCGGTACCCTCTCCCAAGGAGACGGACGACACCGTGCCCGGGAGGGTCATCATCGTGATGTCGCCCCAGCCCTTCCCGACGGAGACCGCGGTGACCTCGTATCCCCGGCCGTCGTACTCCACGCGGTCGGGGACGTCAGCGATGCTTCCAGATATGCCGCCGACGATGTCGGTGACCGTCGCGGTGGAATTCTCCTCGTCTATGACGAATGCGAACGTTCCGTCGTCGCCCGCGGGGGCGTCGCCGTCGACGGGCTGGGAAGAAAAGACGGCGCATGCCAGCAGGACCGCCAGCAGTCCGATCAGAACCGGGTGTTTCGACATGTCGTCACCGCCGGATGCGCCGTTGTGATTTCAAGGGGCCCGGAGACCCCTCGTTCAAAGGTCCTCTTCGCCGCCGTCGACGTCGCCGAGGTCCAGGTCCCCCGCCAGGGAGATGATCTGCAGCTCCTCGAGCTTCTCGTCGGCCACCTTCTCCGGGGACCCGTCGAGCAGGGAGACGGCCCTCTTGTTCTTGGGGAACGCGATGACCTCCCTGATGGTGTCCTTGTTCAGCAGGATGGCGCACAGCCTGTCCACTCCGATCGCGATGCCGCCGTGCGGGGGCGCGCCGAAGCTCAGGGCCTGCACGAAGAACCCGAAGTTCTCCTCGATCCTCTGGTCGTCCAGTCCGAGCTTGTGGAACACCGCCCTCTGGAGGTCGGCGTTGTGGATACGGAGGGATCCGGATCCGAGCTCGTTGCCGTTCAGGCACAGGTCGAAGCAGGCTCCTCCGACGTAATCGTCGTCGAGGTCGTTCTCCGGCAGGACGAACGGGTGGTGGAACGCGTCGTACTTCCCGGACACGGGGTCGATCTCGAACATGGGGCACTGGTCCATCCAGAAGAACTGGTAGACGTCCTTCGGCACCAGTCCGAGGTCCTCCGCGACCTTCTTCCTCAGGAACCCTCCGCCCTCGTAGGTGGCCTTCCAGGGTCCGGCGATGAGGAACAGCAGATCGCCCTCCTCGGCGCCCATCCTCTCCTTGATAGCATCGAGGATCTCGGGCGTGAAGTACTTCACGATGTTGCTGTCCAGCTTCCCGTCCACGCACCTCATCCAGGTGAGTCCTCCGAGCCCGACCTTCTTCGCGTAGGAGATGTAGCGGTCGACCTCGTTCCTGCCGATGCTCCCGTTGGACAGGGAGTTCTTGATGTTCATCCCGGCGACGATGCCGCCCTCGGACAGGATGTTCTGGAAGATCTTGTACGGAACGTCCTTGACCACATCGGTCAGCTTGACGAACTCCAGACCGTACCTCATGTCCGGCTTGTCGGATCCGAAGCGCTCCATGGCGTCGCGGTAGGCGATGTGGGGGAACGGGGTCTTCAGCTCCGATCCGTACAGTCCCTTCCACACGTAGGCCATCAGGCCCTCGATCATGTCCTGGATGTCCTTCATGTCCACGAAGGACATCTCCATGTCCAGCTGGGTGAACTCGGGCTGCCTGTCCTTCCTGGAGTCCTCGTCGCGGAAGCACCTGGCGACCTGGTAGTACCTGTCCATCCCGCCGACCATCAGCATCTGCTTGAAGAGCTGGGGGCTCTGCGGGAGCGCATAGAAGGTTCCGGGGTGCACCCTGGACGGGACGATGTAGTCCCTGGCGCCTTCCGGCGTGGACCTTCCGAGCATGGGGGTCTCGATCTCGAGGAACCCGCTCTGCTCCAGGTAGTTCCTGGCGAGGTGGATCAGACGGCTCCTGAAGACCATGGCCTGGGCCATCTCGGACCTGCGGAGGTCCAGGTACCTGTACCTCATCCTGATGTCCTCGTCCGGAAGGACCCCTTCCTTCTGGTCCCCGAGCTCGAACGGGGGGAGCTGCGACTTGTTGAGCAGGACGGCGTCGGTGATCAGCACCTCGACCTCCCCGGTGGGGTTCCTGGCATCCTCGGTCCCCTCGACCCTCTTCCTCACGATCCCGTCCACCTGGACGCAGGATTCGCGGGAGAAATCGTGCATGACGGCCTCGAGCGCTTTGGCGTCGACGCCCGCCGGCAGGGCCTCGGGGTCGAAGACGACCTGGGTGATGCCGTACCTGTCGGCCAGATCGATGAAGGCGACTCCGCCGTGGTCCCTGGAGAACCTGACCCATCCCTGGAGACAGACCTGTTTCCCGAGGTCCGCAGACCTGAGCTCGCCGCAAGTGTTCGTTCTTCTCATGAGAGCGCCTCTTAAATGGCGGTGCCATTCCACAGCCATTATTAATATTGCGCGCGGGGGAACGAACGGGAGAAGACCGAGGACTCATCTCTCGCCGAGTATGGGCGGGATGTAGGAGAACGGGTCCTTGGTGATGTTAAGGATGACCGACGTGTTCGTCTTCCTGACGTCCGGGATCGCGTTGATCTCCTTGACAACGTCGGAGAACTCGTCCCTGTCCAGGCATGCGATCCACACGATGCAGTCGCTGTCCCCGGTGACGTCGAACACGGAGATGACCTGGGGGATCCTGGAGATCCTGTCCTGGACGGTCATGACGTTCTCGGCGTAGACGCTCACCATCCCCATGTACTCGAATCCCAGCTTCATGTAGTCGATGCTGGCGCGGTATCCGTTGATGACGCCGCGGGTCTCGAGGTTCTTAACCCTCTGGATGAGAGTGGTGGGGTGCACGTCCAACTGCTTCGCGAGCTGGCGGTAGGAGCCCTGGCTCGACCTGCACAGGAGCTCGATTATACGTTTGTCCAGTTCATCGAAGTCGTTGAGAGACATATGTACCGTCGGGACGGAAATCGGGAGCGCATTTATTAAGGTTGGCGCACGGATGCGACCCCTCATGACAGACGAGATCTTCAGACGGGACGGCTACGGGTTCGAGTTCGAGGCCAACGTCGTCTCCGTCCAAGGCGACAGGGTCGTGCTGGACAGCACGGCGTTCTACCCCGGGGGAGGGGGCCAGGTGTGCGACACCGGGTCCATCCGCGGGAACAGGGTGACCGAGGTGCACGAGGAAGGGGATACGATAGTGCACACCGTCCCCGGGAACGACCTGGAGCCGGGGGAGCGCGTCTGGTGCAGCGTGGACTGGGACAGGCGCTACGACCTCATGCAGGGGCACACCGGGGAGCATCTGCTCTTCTGCTCCCTCAGGAGGCAGTGCGAGGACCTGACCATCACGAAGATCTACATCTCGCCGGAGAGCAAGTACGTCATAGTCAACCACGACCTGACCTGGGAGCAGATCAGGGCGGCGCTGGAGTTCGCGAACCAGGCGATCAAGGACAACCTGCCGGTGACCCGCAGCGTCATGGACAGGGACGACCCAGACCTGGAGAAGGTCAGGATCAAGCTGGACCGCATCCCCGAAGGGGAGGAGATCACCGTCGTCGCGATAGGGGACATCGACCTGTCGGCGTGCTCCGGGATCCATGTGATGGAGACGTCGGAACTCGAGATGCTCTTGGTGGACAGGAAGGTCTCCGCAGGAGACGAAGGAGTGGCGATACACTTCAAGGTCGGACAGGCGGCGAAGGAGGCCGCGATATCCCTGGCCACCGTGGCGCTGTCCGTGACGGACGAGATCGGATGCAAGACCGACGACGCGCCGAAGGCCGTGGCGAACATGAAAACGGACGCGGAGCTCAAGGGGAGGCTGCTGAAGCAGGCGACCAAGGACCTGGCATCGTCCCTCGTCCCCGAGGACATCGGCGGGAGGAAGGTGCTGTGCGCATCCCTGCCGGGATCGGACAGGTCCGTGCTCACCGACCTGGCGGAATCCGTGAAGTCGGAGGGCGGCGTGGCACTGATCGTCGGAGTGACCGACACGCTGTCGGTCATCATGGCATCCGGGGACCCGGCCGTGGACTGCAGGAAGCTCCTGCCGGACATCCTGAAATCATTCGGAGGACGCGGAGGCGGCAAGCCGGACTTCGCCCAGGGAGGGGTGCAGGACCCCGCGCTGGCGGAACAGGTCCTGGCATCCATGCGCGGAGCGGTCGATTCGGCTCTGAAGGGCCGATTCCGACGCACCCCTTAAGAACAACGACGGGGATGGACGTGTCATGGGCGGAATGAGGATCAACGACAGGCAGATGAAGCAGGCCATGAAGAAGATGGGGATCAAGCAGACCTCCATCGACGACGTGACCGAGGTCGTGATCAGGACCAAGGACAAGGAGTACGTGGTGAAGAACGCCGATGTCGTGTGCATCGAGATGGGCGGATCCACGAGCTACCAGGTGTCCGGGGTCACGGAGGAGCGCAGCATCGGATCGGACGGAGAGGTCGTGAAGACGTTCCCCGACGAGGATGTGGAGCTCGTGATGTCCCAGACCGGATGCGACAGGGAGAAGGCCCTGGCCGCGTTGGCGGCAGCGGACGGACAGCCCGCCGAAGCGATCGTATCGATAATGTCGGAGTGATAGCATGTGCTTGGCCATACCCGGGAAGATCGTGAACATCGAGGGCGACATGGGCGATGTCGATTTCGGAGGGGTCACCAGGAAGGCGAACCTCTCGATGGTCGACGCCCAGGTCGGCGATTGGGCCGTGGTCCACGCCGGTTTCGCGATCCAGGTCATGGATGAGGAGGACGCTCAGGAGACCATCAGGCTCTGGAACGAGGTCCTCGACAGCGACAAGGTCGATTTCTGCTGAGTCCCTGAGGGGCCCGGAAGGGCCCCGGGAACTCATCTCTTCTTCTGTATCTTACCGTCCTTCTTCTGACGGACGACATTGGTCCCCTGATTGGCGGCGACCTGTTTGGCATACGCCTCGGCCTCCGCCTTGGTATCGAACCTCTTCAAGGCCTTCTGCGCGTTGGCCTTCTTCACCTGCCATCCGCCGTCCGGGTGGGGCGAGACGAAATACGCGCCCTTCTTCTGCGTCTTCTCGGTCTTCTCGACCGGCTCGGAAGCGGGTTCGGACTTCGGTTCGGAGGCCTTGGACACCGTCTTGGGTTCGGGAGCCTTCGTCGTCTCTTCCGTTTTCTCTTCCTTCTTCTCCTTTCTGCGAGTGAAAAAGCCCATCGGGATGTAATCGCCGAAGGGCCGTAAAAGCGTATCCCGAGTGATCTCGGGGCATGCCAACTCGAACTCTTCAGATAACTTTAAATACTTGACAGATATCCCATGTTTCGGTATGACGGCCATAGCGGCGGGGCAACACCCGG
>CAVABN010000020.1:0-23280 GCA_963586845.1 Bifidobacteriaceae bacterium | reverse complement strand
CCTGCACATCACGTAATAGTAGTAGAACGCGCCGAGGACCGTCATCAGCACCAGGAACAGGTAGAACATCATGCTGTCCCCGTTCGACAGCGAGGCGGCGAGGAGCATGTTGTATGCGACCATCGGCAGCAGGGCCTGCAGGGCGAACTCCATCACCCTGTGTCTCGCGATGCCTTCCCCGACAGTGGTCCCGCATGCGCCGACCATCAGCGCCATGGACACCGAGATGAGCACCAGGGACACGACGGATGCGTCCAGGACCAGTCCCGAATCCGTGACGGTGTACATGATCCAGCAGAACCCGGTCGCGAGACCGCAGGAGTTCCCCAGACCCAGGGCGAACCCGTAGAATATGGAATCGGACTTGCCCCTGAACCTCCTCAGGTTCAGCACGACGACCATCGCCATTATCTGGATCACGGACACGAGGGCCATCAGTATGATGCTCGAAGGCGCCCTGAACACGCTCATGGCCGCGAATATCGCCGCACCCTCCACCAGACCGACCACGAACAGCATGAAGAACGTGGGGTCGCTGAAGAACGGCTGCTCGACCTTCGGGAACGTGTAGTTCCTGACGCCGATGAACATAAGTGCCAGTGCCGGCGCTATGCCGAGAACCATGGCCAGGCCCATGATCATATCCATGGGTTTTCCCAACCGCGCTCATCTTTTAAGCGTTGCGGACGCTGCCTTCGGACCTTCGGGCATCAGCCTGTCGTAGTAGTGGACGACCATGCAGGAGCGCTCGCACTTCCCGCACGAGGTGCATCTCTCCGGATCCACCCTCATCCCGCCGTCTATCCTGATGGCGCGACGGGGGCATCCCTTGGCGCATATCCCGCATTCGGTGCACATCATGGCGCGTATGAGCGCCTTCACGGACCTCTCGAATATCATCCGGGCGTTCCTCTCGTCCGGCGAGTTGACGGACACCTGCCCTCCGCCGAACAGCCTGGCTCTGCCGATGGGCAGCCTCAGGAGGGCGATCTCGTAATCCTCGGAGTACTTGGTATCCCCGACGGTGCGCAACGCGTCCTCGACGTACGAGAAGTCCCTCTGCCTCGGAACGGTGACTATCGCTTCGATGGAATATCCTCCTGCGGCGCAAGGGGATGCTCCTTTCGTTAGCTTCAGGGAGGGTCCAGCCTGGGCCTTAGGCTTCAGGTCCAGTCCCATCTCATCGGCGATCTGGATCATCTTCGGCGGGAGCGCCTTCCATCTCCAGAACCCCATGGTGGCGTACTCCTCCGGCAACCCGCGCGACTCCGCGTATCCCTTCAGATACGCATCCCACTCGGAGTGCAGTTCGGGGTGTATGCGCCCGGTGTTGGCCCACTCGCTCTCCAGGCATGCAGGGCAGAGATAGCACCCGATCCTCTCGAAGTCGCGGTCGTACAGGGGGTTGTAGTCCAGCCCGTGCATGAGGATGTACGCCCACACCTCCGCCGCGCTCCACGCGCGGATGGGATTGAGATTGATCTGGTTCGGAACGAACGGGTTCTTCGTGACGAAGCCTATCTGGGAGCGGGCGAACGACTCCAGCCTCCTGTTCCCTTCAACGGTGACCGTCCCTTTCGGGAAATCCGAGTCGATGATGTCCGTGACGGGGCCGAGCTTGCAGGCCTTGCAGCACCAGCGGAAATCCTTCGCCGGGGGTCCGAAGGCATCCACATTGTCCTTGAATCCCGTGCCTCCGCGGGCCTGATGCACTTTGAGATTGCGGGAGCGGGCGAACCTCGACACGTACTCCAGCGTCTCCGGGAACTCCAGCCCGGTGTCGATGTTGATCAGCTCCACGTCCTTGGCGGCCTCGGCCGCCAGTCCGTACGCGGCCAACGAATCCTTCCCTCCTGAGAACGAGACCGTGACGGGCAGATTCCTCTTGTTGCCCTCATCCAGGAACTTCCTGATCTCCCTGACGGCGGTCCTCTGGATCCGCTTGACGTGCCCGCGGTTGGACTCCACGAACACCCTCAGATCGGCTCCGGGAGAGACGGGCATATCCGACGGGGCGTTCAGGTCGCGTATCCTGACGGCCCTCTCCGCATCCCTGAGCGAACCGCTGTCCTCCAGGGCCGTCCCCGGGCCGACCTTCCCTCCCTTCTTGAGGATCAGCGGATCCCCTTTCGAGAAATCCCCCTCGACGGAAACGATGTTGGTGCCCGGGACCACCTTCCCCTTGAGATGCCCGGACATTCCCGCGAAAGCAACGATGTTCCTCGTCGCGACCGGTGCGAACAGCTCAGCCCCGGGCTGCTTGAGATCGAGAACCAGACGCTTGGAACGGAGGTCGTAGCGCATCACCGCCACGACGGAACCGTGCGCGATGATCTCGTCAGCGCGGTCCTCCCCCGGGATCTTGTTGAGGAACAGGGCCTTCCCGCGGAGGGGCGAATCCGTTCCGAAAGCATCCCTGAACAACGAAAGGACGATGCCGATGCTGTCGCCCATGCACGGGCGGATGTCCCCGGGACTGTTCACCCTGAACTCCCTGCCCTCGGAACCGCATGCGGAGCAGGAATCCCCGAGCAGCAGCGTGCCGCATGCATCGCACCATCTCAGATACTCCTTTCCGTGAGCCGCGTTCGCCATCCTTCCGACCTGCACGGACCAGAATCTCTAACATTTATAAGGGATTGCGAAGTAGCCGTGGACATGCAGGACGAGTACACGATCGACGTGACGCCCGGACGCAAGTCATCCAGATTCAGCCAGAGGGAGCTCGGCGACATAGCGGCCGCCATGATCGTCCTCTCGATCGCGTTCATGATCCTGTACAGGAACTCGCAATACGCCGGGTACCTGACCGATGAGTTCGGTTCCGGGATCAAATGGGTCCTGCTCTTCGTGACCTGCCTCGGACTGGTCTTCTTCAGCTTCCTGCTCCACGAATTCGGACACAAATTCACGGCCCAGAACTTCGGAATGAGGTCCGAGTTCAGGATGTTCCCCCTCGGACTGGTCATCACCCTGATATCCTCGTTCATGGGATTCCTGTTCGCCGCGCCCGGCGCGGTCGTCATAGCGGGATACCCCGACAAGAAGGAGAACGGGATCATCAGCATCGCCGGACCCGCGGTGAACATCGTGCTCGCCGCCATAGGGATCGCGGGATGCTTCGCATTCAATCACACCCCCCTGGTGTTCATATTCCTGATGCTGGCGAACCTCAACGCCTTCCTGGCGCTGTTCAACCTGCTCCCGATCCCCCCTCTGGACGGATCGAAGATCTGGAACTGGAACCTGGGGGTCTATATCGTGGCGATCGGCGCTGCGGCCCTCATGCTCGTCTACATGTACGCCTGGATGCCGGCGCTGTACTACGGATGAGGACCCGAGGTCTCCTCGGGCGGATAGGTGCGTGATCCCAGATGAACGGCAGAGCCTTCGCACCGACGGTGGCGACGGGGTTGGTCCTCGTCTGGTCCGGGATCCACGCTCTCGCCGTATCCCTGGGCGTCTCGGTCGTCGGATACGAGCTGTATCTGGCGACCCAATGCATCTCGGCCGCCGTGCTCCTGTGGGCCGCATGGATATTCGTTTCGGCCGGAGATCTGCATGGGGGCGTGGTCCCCATGCTGTTCGGACTGTCCGTCCTGACGGGGATATGCGGCGCCGTGACGGGGGACCACAGCGCCGTCCCGACGCTGCGCCTGTCCTTCGTCCTCCCTCTGGCATTGTCCGCCGCCATGATGCTTCTCGACGGGATGAGGTCCCGCGGCATCGGGACGGCGCTGCTCGCCGGGGCCATGCTCTCGGCGTCCGCTTTGGAAGCGGTCTCGGGACCGCTGCTCATGGCATCCGGTGCGGTCCTGGCGTTCTCCGCGTTCCGCCCCGATGCGCCTGCGAACGACGAGCCCTCCAAGACCTGCAGGATCCTCCTTTTGGAGCTCATCTCCGTCCACGCGGGGATGATGCTGCTGTCGAACGGACTCGTCATCGGGGAGTGCATGGGCGCGTCCGTCTCGATGGCGATAGCCATCGTCTCGGCGTACACGTTCAGACACGGAGGGATCGTGCCCGGATGCTGCGGCATGATGTACTCGTTCGCGGGACTGGTCTCCGGGATCCCGTTCATCGGGGAGAGCGGGGAAGAATCAGTCGCCGTCGCGGTCGCCGCGATGGCCTGCGTGTTCGTCGGTGCGCTCGCATTCATCGGAAAGGAGAGGATGGTCGGGATCGGCGTGGCCGCATCCGGGATCGGTCTGACGATCTGGAGCATCGCGGGAACCGCGACCGGGGCGATTGTCGGATCGGGGATCCTGCTCCTGCTGTGCCTGGCGGAGGCCGTCCCCTCCTGGAAACGTCCGGAGGCCGACGACCACGAGCTGGAGGGATTGGGGCGCATCGCAGGGGTCTCCTCCGCGGGCATGATGGTCCTCGCCGTTGCGATCCTCGCCGACGCGGCCGTCGAACTGTCGGGAGCGACCCGCGGTTCGCTGGACCTGGTCACCCTGGTCGGCAGCGCGTTCATGGTCGGGTTCTCGGTCATGGCGATGAGGGGCCGCATGCTCACCGAAGCGATGATCTTCCTGATGGCGGGCTGCTACCTCTTCGTCCATCCGCTGTCCGACGTCCTGGAGGATCCGAACGGGATGATGCCCGTCGGGGTCACCCTGTGCATCGGATTCGCCGTGGCCTCCTACGTCTACTGGAGGATGGGCGCCTGGATGCGCTCCGTCGGATGCGCCCTCCTCGTAACATCGCTCATCCTCGCCGGGATCGGGACGGCGGAGTACGTGCACACGGTCCCGGCGATCGTCGCCGGCATCCTGTTGCTGGCGGTATCCGCGAAGAAGATGTTCAGATTCGGGGTGACCGCCGACGCGAGGATAGAGGAGAGGCCCAATCTGATCCAATCGGACAACCAGTACGCCGCCGTCCTGGTCATGGCCATATGCACGATCATCCTGATGATGCTCGCCCTGATAGGCGAGATATCCGACCTGCTGCCCAAGGGCAACCTCCCTCTGAGCGTCTTCCGCCTGATGCTCCTGTTCGCGATACTGGGCTTCGGGATGTACTCGATGAGGATGGGGTTCACCGTTCTCGGGATCTACCTGCTGGGGTCGTTCCTGGCGTGCTTCCTGCTGGCCTCGCTCCCCGCCGTCGGACTGCATCTGCCGACGGGACTGTGCATCCTCTCGTCCGTCATCTTCGTGCCGTCCGTGATCGCGTTCCTCGCGATGAGGAACTACGTCATGACCGCCAACTCCACCATGATGCTCCTGACCGTCCTGACGGGACCGTTCATAGGGAGCACATGGGGATTCGACCTGATCGTCCTGGTCTTCAAGACCGTGTCCGGACTCATCGGCCTGACGCTGTGGATCGAATACGACGTCGGGAGGGTGATCGTCCCGAAGTACTCCAGACTCTGGAGGAGGGATCTGATAACCGAAGGGCCGGAGAGGCCGATCCGGCCGTGCATCCTGTTCTCCGGCCTGATGGTCGCATCGGTCATGACGGTCTGGATGGCCGCCTCGCCCTTCATGGGCGACGTGGATCGGACGGCGTTCTGCATCGCCACGGCCACCGCCTCCGTCCTGTGCATGGCGACTAGCGCGTGCCTGTTCCATTCCGGCTCCCCCAACTGGGGGGTGTTCACGATGCTGCTGTCGATCGGCATCGCCGCCTACTGCGTCTCGGAGATGCTGACCGGCGGGACGGGTGTCTGGATGGCCGTGTGCCCGCCCCTGGCCGTCCTCGCATTCGTCTGCGCGATCAGGGGCTACAGGGCCGTCCCGGCCATGAGCATCGCCGGGATCTGCGCGTTCGCCCTCATGGACGTCCTCCCGGTCGCAGGTTCGGCCATCTTCGCGCTCATCGGTGCGACCATGGCGATCGTCGGTGCCAGAGGGATGGTGTCGGGAACATCCTGGACGGCCCCGTCGGAACTGGAGGGCAGATGGACCGTGGCGATGGCGGGCATCGTCGGATTGTGCGTGTGCCTGTTCGGGCCGGACAGCATGCTGGTCGCGTCGCTCGTCTCATCGGTCTTCATCATGGCGGCGGCCTTCGGATGCGGATCCCGCGGGATGCATGCGGAATGCCTCGCGCTGCTGTCCGCGTCGATACCGGGTTTCACGATCAGCGCTTCGCTGCTCTGGGGCGCGGACCTGTCCGTCGTACCGCTGGTCATCCCGGCCGTTCTGACGGCCGTCTCGGCGATGATGTTCGGGAACGACGGGAGAAGGGTCGAGTCGATCATCTGCGCGATTGGAACCGTTCTCGTCGTCGCGGCCATCGCCACAGGTTCATGGATCCCCGCCACGATCGGATGCATGGCGGCCTGTCTGGCGGTCGTCGTATCGGGGATCATGCCAGTTCCCGACCAGAACAGAATCGCACCCTGCCGAGCGACATCCCGATGCGGTGAAGAACACTTTCCGGGTGCCCAACGGAACGACGGTGCGTCCCACACCCCTTCTCTTTATTAATCCTTATAAATAGGAACCAGGTACGGACCTGCGAAGAAGGTTGTCTGAGTCGGTCTCAGGCAGGTTTCGGATCAGTGATCCGCATGATTTCCAAATTCACAGACATAGGCATCCCGGAGGATGTCGCCAAGGCCATGGACGATATGGGATGGGAGGAGCCCACCCCCATCCAGGTGAACTCCGTCCCACTCGGTCTCAAGGGCACCGACATGTTCGCCCAGGCCCAGACCGGTACCGGCAAGACCGGAGCGTACGGCTCCATCATCCTCGGGACCATCGAATCGGGACGCAAGGTCCCCTCCGCGATCATCCTCGTGCCCACGAGGGAGCTGGCCAACCAGGTGTCCGAGGAGCTCTCCAAGCTCGCCAAGTACTCCGGCCACAAGTGCCTCCCGATCTACGGGGGTGCGAGCATCGAAGGCCAGATCAAGAAGCTCGGCCAGGGCTGCGACATCGTCGCCGGAACCCCCGGACGCGTCAGGGACATGATCACCAGGAAGGTCCTGAACCTGTCCGAGATCAACACCCTCGTGCTCGACGAGGCGGACAGGATGCTGGACATGGGATTCGTGGAGGATATCGAGTTCATCCTGAAAGCGATGCCTTCCGAGCGCCACACCATGCTGTTCTCCGCCACCATGCAGGAGAACGTCAAGCAGCTGGCGTTCGACTACATGCGCAACCCCAAGGAGGTCTCCGTCTCCAAGGACGAGGTCGTCCTGGACCTGACCAAGCAGTACTACATCTCCGTCGGAAGGAGGAACAAGTCCTGGGCGCTGTGCAGGATCCTCGATCTGGACAAGCCCAAGGCGATCATCTTCTGCCAGACCAAGAAGATGGTCGACGTCCTCGAGGAGAGGCTCACCAACCTGGACTACAAGGTCGAGGCCATCCACGGCGACATGCCCCAGAGCAAGAGGGAGAAGGTCATGGCGGACTTCAAGAACGACAAGACCGACATCCTCATCGCCACCGACGTCGCCGCCAGGGGACTGGACATCGACGACATCACGTACGTGATCAACTACGACATGCCCGACGACATCGACACCTACATCCACCGCATCGGAAGGACCGGCAGGGCCGGGAAGGAGGGTACCGCGGTGTCCTTCGTCACCTCCGAGGAGGAGCACCTCGTCAGGGAGTTCGAGATGCGCACCGGCATGGAGATCGAGAAGAGGGATGTGCCCGACGCCGAACCCGGCACCAAGGACACCATCAGGAGGGTCGTGGACTACGACCAGATCTCCGACGTCTACGGCATGTGCAGGTTCGAGATCAACCTCGGCAAGAAGGACGGCCTCAAGAAGGTCGGGCTCGCCGACCTGATCATCAAGAACGCCAGGGTCAGGGACGTCTCCATCGGGAAGATCGAACTCGGGGACGAGTCGTCCATCGTCGAGGTCCACAAGGACTTCGGGAACAGGATGACCATGGACCTTACCAAGACCAAGTTCAAGGGGAAGCCCATCCGCGTGAGGGTCATCCAGGACTGAATCCGGTACGGCGGAAGCCGTGCCGGGGCCTCTCCGTCCGAAGGACGAAGAGGTTCATCTTACTTCCTTAGCGCGGATGTCCGATGGGCTGTTTTTCCCATCGAGGACAGAACATCCGCGCTGTTGTCCTCCGATTATTCCGCTCATCCGTCTAATCCTCCGGGACCGATTGCAGGTCTCGAATTATTTTCGGTTTGCTTTAAATACAGAAAGAAAGTGATTCGGCTCATGGCAACCTACAACGTCGATGGGGCCCAGGAGAGGATGAGCGAACTGGTGAGCAGAGCACTCTGCGGAGAGAAGATCACCATCGCCGCCGAGTCGGGGAACGTTGTCATGGTGAGCGAGGACGATTGGGACAGTCTGGTCGAAGTCCTCAGCGTGATGATGCTCCCGGAAGTCAGGGAACGCGTCAAGACACGCTTGGCCGGTATCACCGGCGAGGCCTGAAACTCTGTCCGCCCGCGAGGGCGGAAAACTTCTTCCTTTTCTCTATCCTTCCTGGAGTCTGGAAATCAACGCAAGCGCGCACCTGTAGTTTCCGAACCTGGATTTATATCCATTCATCCACCCAATAATCGGTTCGATTGGACAACTGATGGATTGAAATACCTATCACGCGGAATGCCTCCTCCGACGACCCGGAAGGGAGCGATCCCGTCCGCAGCCATCCGAATGCCGGTCCGCCTCGTCAAATCCGACGGATGCGACGAAAAGCAAGGTGAGAAAAATGGCAATGAAGGAGAAGCACGTCGAAACCAAGAAAGAAAGGGAAGAGAAGAGGAAGGAGAAGAAGCAGGAGCGCGAGATGAGACATCAGGCGCGCCAGCAGAGCTCCGCATGATCTTCCGCAAACTTTCCGGGGGCCGTCCCCGAGGCGGTCCCCGCACCTGTTCTACATTTCGAAGAGTTTCGTGTCATACTGACTGCAGTAGTCGCCTTTTATAATCTCAAGCGGAAAAACCTCCGTCATGAGACAGAACGACACCCGCGGAAGCATGCCTTTCGCTATAGCTGCAGTGACGATACTTCTCGTGTCCGTGTTCGCTGCCGCGGTCTCATTCGACTACAGTCGGAGCGAGGACGCCGCGAACGGAGTGAAGGACGGCATCGATGCCGTCGACGTCGCCATCACCGACGTCACATCCTATGTCAACAGGGGATTCGGCGAGATCATCCGCTCGGTATCCGCCGATGCCGACGCCGGCAGCCTGGCGGAACGCGCGGAGACCATCCAATCCAGGATGGTCGAATGGATAGAGTACCAATTCCCGATAAAGAGCGGCGGCACCACGGTATCCTACATCTCCCACGATGTGGAGCTCCGCTCGGAACCTATGGGGGTGACGGGTTCCGACGGGACCCTCGGATACACCCCGACATACATCCGCGGCACGGGGACCGTGACCGCCGAGGTCAAATCCCAATCCGGATCCAGCACCACCGACCTCACGATCTACACGGACGGCAACTACGCCCTGCCCCTGGCCCTGGACAGGGCATCCCTGATGGAGTCCATGGCCGGGGAGGGCAGCATATCGCTGTCGCAGATGCTCTCCTATCAGCTCACATCCATCGCGCAGTACAGGGTGCTGAACGGATACGGCGGACTGAACGCCTACGGGTACAAGAGCACCGATCAGATCCTGACGGAATCCGACGTGCAGACGGCGTACCAATTCTGCATCGACGCGATCTCGGAGATCTGCTTCCGCGACGGAGGCGGATCCGTGGACGGGAAGGACCGCGCGGACCTGGCCGACCTGCTGGCGTCCGAGGACGGGACGGTCTCCATCGACCTGTCGGCCATCTACGCCCAGGCGATGACGGCCGCCATAGACGATGTCGCGATCAAGTGGCTGGACTACTTCTACATGTTCGATGTGCTGGAGGCGCTAGATAAGATCCTGAATCCGATGAAGGGCGCCCTGAAATCGCTCAGCGACTTCCTGAGCGGGAAGGAGAGGGTCAGCGGCGTCCCGTACCTCAGGGACATGATGGCCGCCAACGGCTATTCCGAGGATGACTACAGATACCCCGGGGCCGGAGTAACGACCATCCTCGTGGGGGACAAGGCGATATCCGTCGCCAACCCGACGGCGGACCTGTTCTCCCAGAGCTGGCTGACCGACTTCAAGAAGAGGTACGAGTCCGAGGGGAACTATGTCCGCGACTTCGTGATGGACGTGCTGAACGGGGCCGCCGTCCGCCTCGCGGAACGCACCGACCTCGGAACGGTGTCCGTCAGGGTGGATCCCTACGACCAGAGGAGCTTCATCGAGACGCTGACATCGCTCTACCTCGACGCGGTGGACGAATGCATGGACGCGATCGAGGAGACCGTGTCCGAATCCCTCCGCTCGGGCGAGGTGTACGACGAGTTCTACGGCAGCCTGGCGGACGAGGTCATGGATCATGCATCCGAGCTGGTTCTCGCGGACGAGCTGGCGAGCAGGATCCGCTCCGCCCTGGCGGGTGCGGTCGAGAGGGAGGAGATCGACATCGGCGTCGACGATTTCATGGCCTCCGCGGATGTGGCGAGAGCCCTCTCGTCGTACCGCTCGGCGGTATATGCGGACCTCTCCGGGATCTCCTCGCTGAAGGAGGTGAGGAGCGGCGACGGCAGCATCATCAAGAAGGCGCTGACGGCAATCTGCTCCTACGGCCTGGAACTGCTGGATGTACTCGTCCCCGTCGAGGAGACCGCGGACGTCATGGTGAAGGAGATCCTGGAGACGGACGCCCTGAACCCCTACGGGGGCGTGGTGGACCTGCCGGGATCGGAGACGTTCCGGTTGACCGATTCGACTGGACGCGAGGTGGTGGAGAGCCTCGCCCTGATGCTCTCGTCCGAAGCCCCCGCCGTGGTGGTCCACAGTCCCGAAGGCGTGCATACCGTCGGATTCAGGGAGGACGACAGCGCGGCGTACACGACCACGTTCCGCATCGAGGTCCGCGGATGGGTGGACTACGAGGTGAACGGATCCGGATCCCTGGCACAGGCGATGGGTTCCATCTCTTCGGCCGTCAGGGGAGGGTTCGAGGTGGACACCTCGACCGAAGTCACCGTCGCTTCGGGATGGGCGCTTAAGGGCGTCGTATACGAACCCAGCAACACCGTATGGACCGATGTCCGCGACATCCTCCTGGAGGTGCTGGAACCGCTGGTGGAGCCTCTGCGCAAGCTGATGGAGGCCATGCGCGGAGCGGCCACCGAGCTCGCCGAGGCCCTGAGGGAGATAGCCGGGTTCGCCTACGAGCATCTGATCGACCTGTACAACATCTTCATGGACCCCGTAGGCGAACTGTCGAGGATCATAACCGAGAGCCTGGAGGCCCTGTTCTCCGACGCCGTTCTGAAGGTATTGGTGGACATCAACATGGGCGACCAATCCCTGACCTTCGAGCTGTTCGGATGCACGCTCGTACTGAAGACGTCGGCGATCACATGGAAATCCAAGACCAAGACCCTCCTGTCGGCGGAACTGACTATGCCCGTCGCCGGCCTAACCGTCACCGCCGGCATGACGGCCAAGGTCCGCGGGGACGTGAAGGCGGAGAACCTCATCCTCACGGGTTCCGGAGGCATCGCGGGGGACGATTGGTCCGTCAGCGCCAACGTGGACCCGCTGATGAAGAGCAGCAAGTACCTGTTCTCGGTCACCGGGAAGGTGGGGAAGAACAAGATCTCCCTGGTGGCCCCCAAGCTGGAGGACTATCACGAACTCGGCGTCACCCTGAGCGACATCCCCGGCGTGGGCGACATGCTGAGCAACATACCCGTCCCGTTCCTGGGGGTGAACGTCGGTCTCGACGCCGGATTCGAGATCAGATGCAAATCCCAGGAACAGACCGGACTCCTCATCAACGAGTACGAATCGAACCCCGCGGGAACGGACCGCGGGAACGAATGGGTGGAGATAGTCAACAACACCGGCAGCGCCATAGACCTGACGGGATACACCCTGTGCCTCGAATCCAAGAAGAAGGATGAGAAGACGGAACTGTCCGGAACGCTGTCCCCGGGGGAATTCCTCGTCGTGAAACCGGATTTCACATTGGTGAACAACCCGAGTCAGGACTCCCGCAGCGCCGAGAAGCTCGTGATACGCGACGCGAACGGCGATCCCTTGGACGAGGTGAAGATGAAACAGGACAACTCCGACGACGGGGACACCTGGCAGCGCGGATACGACGGATCCTCCGAATGGGTGAAGAGGACCGGCACCATGGGCCGCTCGAACGGCAACTGGGTCACATCGGAGTTCAACATCGATGCCCTGAAGGACTGCGTGTGGTCCGCCGTGCAGAAATCGTTCGGGAAGATCGGCAGCATCACCGACCTGGATTCCCTCGTGGCGTTCATCCAGTACCTCGTGAGGTTCACGATAGAGGAGCTGATCGGCCTGGTGGCCGACCTGATCATCGACGCGTCGGTGTTCGTGAGCGTCGACATCAAGGATGCGACATCCACCGTGACCTCCGGGATCAGGGTGGCGTTCCGCACCGACGGCGACCTCGTGAAGGACTGCCTGAAGTATGTCGCGGGGAAGGTCGAATCCCTCCTCCTGGGAATCAAGAATCCGTACAAGATCGACCCGCTGGCTATGTTCACCGAGAACATCGATCTCGAGGTCATGCTGCACGCCGGGGTCGGATTCCCCGAGCTCCTCTCCAAGGGTGCCGACCTGCCCAAGATGGACCTCTGCATGGTGCTGAGGACGAACCTGGCATCACTGACCCGCATCGCGGGCATCGATACCGGCGACCCGGGGATCGAATTCGGCATTCTCGCACGGGATTGTCCCAAGGCGGTGATCCCGTCCAAACTGGGAGCGAAGGACACCATGACGCACGACCTCTGGCTCTTCAAAGCGACGGTGACGTTGACATGAGCCAGACATCTTGCATGGTCATGCGGGGGCGCTCATCGCGCCCCCAACCCACCCTTTATAATCACGTGCGCGATGGGGAGGAACCATGGCCGCGATGGACTTCAAGATCCCGACTGTCCTCACTTCGGAGGAGCTCATGGAGAAGGCATTCCACAGGGCATCCAAGATCCGCAAGACGGGGACGAACGCTCTGGACACCAAGAAGAAGACCGCGCTCGCGAAGGTGACGGCTTCGGGGGACATCGTGGTGACCGCCCTGAGGGGCTACGTCGACAGGTTCCCCAGACTCGACAAGGAGGACGATTTCCTCCCCGAGCTGGTGGACATCGTCATCGGCATCGACCGCTACAAGAAGGCCCTGGGCGCCGTCAACTGGTGCGCCACCAAAGCCGAGAAGCTGAAGAACGACACCCTCAAGGACATCCGCAGGACCAAGGACCCGGAGATCGTCGAGGCGACGAGGAGGAGCTTCTACGGAAGGCTGAACTCCTACGTGGACCGCATCTCCGACGACCTCCTGTTCCTGCAGGAGGCGAAGAATAAATTCAGGAAGCTCCCCGCCGTGGACCCCGCCCTGCCGACCATCGTAGTCGCCGGGTTCCCCAACGTCGGGAAGAGCAACCTCGTCACGGTGCTCTCCTCCGCCGAACCGGAGATCGCCCCGTACCCCTTCACCACGAAGGGGGTCATCGTGGGCCACATCCAGGACGACTGGAGGAAGTACCAGATCATAGACACCCCGGGGCTCCTCGACCGGGAGTTCGACGCGAGGAACGACATCGAGAAGCAGGCCGTCCTCGCCCTCAGGTACCTGACGGACGTCATGCTGTTCGTGCTGGATCCGTCGGAGACCTGCGGGTTCCCCATGACCGTCCAGGAGAAGCTCCTGCGCACCGTCAAGGAGGGATTCAAAGGCGTCCCCATCATCGAAGCCGAGAGCAAGTGCGACGTCTTCAAGAGCGGAGGCGACAGGATCTGCTTCTCCGCCCAGACCGGGGAGGAGATGGACGTCCTCACCGGGAGGATCATGGAGGAGCTCCGCTCCATCGCGCGCCGCAAGGCCGCGGAGGCCCCGATCGAATGAGCACGCAAGGCCCGGCCTTCAGCGAGGAGATGGCGGAGTACTTCGCCAAGCTCTCCGCCATGAAGGACGAATGCTACGAGATAGCCCGCACCGCCAGGAGGATGGGCTTCGATCCCTCCATCGATGTGGAGGTGCCTCAGGCGGAGGACCTCGCATCCCGTGTGGAGAAGCTCCTGGACGACTACCACGTCGAAGGCGTGGCGGAGGACATCCGCAGGCTGACGGCCGAGTTCGGGAACCGCGAACTGGTCGCCCTGATGGTCGCCAAGGAGATGGCGAAACGTCCGGCGGAGAGCACGGAGAAGGCGTTGGACAGGGCCGTCAGAGTCGGATTGGCCGTTCTGACCGAAGGCATCCTGGTCGCTCCCCTCGAGGGGATAGCGGACACGAAGATAGGCAAGAACGCCGACGGCTCGAACTATGTGGACCTTATCTTCGCGGGACCCATCCGCGCCGCCGGAGGTACCGGACAGGCGATGAGCGTACTCATCGCGGATGTCGTCAGGACCGAACTCGGGATCGGGAAATACCAGCCCACCGAGGGCGAGATCGCCAGATTCGACGAGGAGATCCCGCTCTACAAGCAATGCCAGCATCTCCAGTACACTCCCACGTCCGAGGAGATAGACCTGATCGTTAGGAACTGCCCGGTCTGCGTCGACGGCGAGGGCACGGAGCAGATGGAGATCTCCGGATTCAGGGACCTCCCCAGGATAGAGACCAACAGGGTCAGGGGAGGGGCGTGCCTCGTCATCGCCGAAGGGATGTGTCAGAAGGCATCCAAGCTCAAGAAGCACGTCGACAAGCTCAAGATGACCGGCTGGGAGTTCATAGGACAGTTCCTGGACGCCCATAAGACCGAGAAGAAGGATGAGGACGCGGACGCCCCCAAGAGGGTCGAACCCAAGCAGAAGTACCTCATGGACATCGTCGCCGGACGTCCTATCTTCGGACACCCCTGCGCCGTCGGGGGATTCAGGCTCAGGTACGGCAGGGCCAGGACGTCGGGGTTGGCATCCCTGGCCTACAGCGTGGCCAGCATGTACGTCATGGACGAGTTCATGGCCATCGGCACCCAGCTGAAGATCGAGAGGCCGGGGAAGGCGAGCGTCGTCACCCCGTGCGATCTGCTCGAAGGACCGACGGTCCTCCTGAAGAACGGCGACCTGGTCTACTGCGGCACCGTCGCGAAAGCGGTGGAGGTGCACGACCAGATCGCCGAGATAGTGGACAACGGGGAGATCCTCGTCCCCTTCGGGGAGTTCTGCGAGAACAACCACACCCTGGTGCCCTGCGGATATCCCATCGAATGGCACGAATTGGAGCTGAAGGAGAAGGGGGACCTCCCGGAGGATTGGAAGGACCCGACGTACGAGCGCGCCAAGGAGATGTGCTCGACGCTCGGCGTGCCCCTCCACCCGAAGTTCAACCTGTTCTGGTCCGATTACCCCCTGGACAGGATCGTCGCCCTGAGGGACGCGTTCCTCGCATCCGGATCCTACGACGGGACCAACCTGTCGATCCCCAGGGAACCCGTGTCCAAGCGCATGCTGGAGGACCTGTGTGCGCTCCATGTCATCAGGGACGGCCGCGTCGTCATCGACGAGCTGTACTCCGTCCCCATCATGGACTGCCTCGGACTCCGTCCGGAAGGCGACCGCATCGTCAAGGCGAAGGAACTCGAAGGCAACTCCACCCTGGAAGCGATAAGCGGGGCCGCCGGCTACGAGGTCCGCGCCCGCGCCATGACCCGCATAGGCACCAGGATGGGACGCCCCGAGAAGGCGAAGGAGCGCGAGATGACCCCCAAGGTCCACTCCCTGTTCCCCGTCGGCAAGGATGCCGATTCCGGCAAGGAGATGAACTCCGCCATCGCCGTATCCAAGGCCTCCGCATCCAGCCGCAAGGGCGGGAAGCCCGAGATTACCGTCGAGGTGGGGAACAGGCTGTGCCCGGTCTGCCATACGTACACGTACAGGAACTGGTGCAGGACCTGCGGTTCCCACACCGAATACACCCCGAAGCAGAACGATTTCGGCAACCTCGGACCGGCTCCGATACAGATCAACCTCGAGGAGGAGTACAAGGCCGCCTTGGAGACCGTCGGGGAGCGCCCCAGCGAACTGAAGTGCCTGGACGTCCTGATATCGAAGACCAAGACCTGCGAGGCCGTCGAGAAGGGCATCCTCAGACAGAGGAACGGGGTGAGCTGCTTCAAGGACGGGACCATCAGGTTCGACATGACCGACATCCCCCTGACGCACTTCAAGCCCAGGGAGATCGGATTGAGCATAGAGAAGGCCCACGAGCTGGGATACACCCACGACTGGAACAACGACCCCCTGACCGGCCCGGAGCAGATCTGCGAGCTCAAGGTCCAGGACATCGTCCCCGCGAGGGACTGCGGGGACTACCTGGTCAAGGTCGCCGCGTACCTGGACGACGAGCTGGAGAGGTTCTACAAGCTCCCGAGGTACTACAACGTCAAGAACAGGTCGGACCTCATCGGCCACATCACTTTCGGACTCGCCCCGCACACTTCGGGGGGAATCCTCTGCAGGATCATCGGCTACGCCGACGTCCGCGGATGCTACGGGCACCCGTTCTTCCACGCCGCCAAGAGGAGGAACTGCGACGGCGACGAGGACTGCGTCATCCTCGCACTGGACGGTCTGCTGAACTTCTCCAAGACGTTCCTGCCCGACCGCCGCGGAGGACTGATGGATGCTCCGCTCGTTCTGACGACGAGACTGGATCCCAACGAGATCGACAAGGAGGCCCACAACGTGGACTGCCTCCGCCACTACCCCATCGAATTGTACCGCGCCGCCATGGACATGAAGGAGCCCAAGGAGATCGAGAAGATGATGGACCTCATCGCCGGGAGGATCGGTACGCCCGACCAGTACGAGCACATGGGGTTCACCCACGACACGAGGGACATCTCCGAGGGTCCGAAGTACTCCGCATACACCACGCTGGAGACCATGATGGACAAGATGGATGCCCAGCTAATGCTCGGGAAGAAGATCCGCGCGGTCGACGAGCAGGATGTGGCCCGCAGGGTGCTGAACAAGCACTTCCTGCCCGATATGATCGGGAACCTGAGGAGTTTCTCCACCCAGACCGTCAGATGCACCAAATGCGGCGAGAAGTACCGCCGCATCCCGCTGGCCGGCAAGTGCATCAAATGCGGGAACGCGCTGACTCTGACGGTCCACGAGGCGTCCGTCAAGAAGTATCTGGAGATCTCGAAGAAGATCGGGGAGAAGTACGGACTCGACGACTACACCAAGGAGAGGGTCGAGATCCTCGAGATGTCCATGGACTCCGTCTTCAACAACGACAAGGTCCGCAAGTGCAAGCTCTCGGACTTCTTCTGAGGAGTGCCCCGGCGCGTGCGGCCAAACAACGCATCCGGGACGTCCCTCTCTATGATGAAGGGCTACAAAACCCTGACGCCGGTCAGACGCGGGGTCCGAAGTAGGACTTCTTGAAGCCGTCCACCTGGATGGCGAGTCCCTTCTTGAAGAGCTTCATGGTCAGCTTCCCGACGTTCTTCGCGGCAGCGATCTGAGCGTTCAGCGTCGCGATCTGGAAGGCTATGTTGGCGTACGGGAGCGTCGCCTTGGACGACCAGTAATCGGCGAGCCTGTCCATCCTCTCGTCCCCCGCCTCCGCAATGGCCGAATCGATGGCCTCGGACATCAGGGCGATGTACGACAGGGAGATCGCGAGTTCCCTCTCGACCGTGGCGGAGTTCTCATCCTCCGGGGGCACGGAAGCGCGGAACGCCTCCAGATCCGCGGCGGCCTTGGACATTATCTCGCTGACGTCGCGGAGGTCGGGGTAGACGGAGAAGGACTCCAGGACGAGGTACATGTACTCGGCGGAGACGCCCAGCACATCGGCGCCGTTCGCCCCCTCGTAGCGTGACACCAGGCCTGCGATGATGTCGGTGATGAGATCCGAATCGAGTTCCATCGCCAGCTCCGCGGTGCCGGAGCGGCTCTCGAGCACGTGCTTCTCTATGGTGGATGCCATGCAGTCGAGCATGGCGGTCAGCATGCGACCGTACATCTCCTCCGAAGGCTGCCCCTGCAGGCGGATGGCGGAGATCCACTGCGCCACCCCTTCAGGGAAGTTCCCGGCGGACATGTCGTCGAACCCCGCCTCGAAGGTCCCGTTCTCTGGAACGGGGACGGCGGCCTGTCTCGCGGGCGCCGCCGACATCCCCATGGCCGATGCCAATGCGGACGACTGCTGCTGGGCCTTCGGAGCCTCCGAGAAATACGCCCCGCATTTGATGCAGAACCCATCGGAATCGTCGCTGGTGGCATGGCCGCATTTGGGGCATATCTTCATGCCGGCGTCAATGTGGAATTGATATAAAGAACCCGGCCCGGGGGCCGGGAATGAGTTTCAGAGTGCCTCGATCTGGGCCTTGAAGTCCTCCGCCTCGGCGGAAAGGATCTCCACGGCCTTGTCGAGGGCCTGCTGGGCGGTCAGCGAACCGTCGGTCTCGAACTTGAATACGAAGTCCGACTCGCTGCCGGTGACGGTCAGCCCCTTGCCCTCTCCGAGCATCTCGGTGCATGCCATGCAGAGGTTGCACTTGAGAGGCTCCTTGACGACGAGCTCCCCGCCCTGAACGATGAATACGTTCTTCGGGCAGACGTCGATGACGTCCAGCATGTCGTCGTCGGACGCATGCCTCGGGTCGATCTCGATGGTCGGGAGGTAGGAGTATCCGACACCGTTGCAGACCTGCCACTTCACGTGCTTGGCCGCGGTGCCCATGACCGCCGTGGCGTAGATCATGACGGCCTGGCCGTCGGTCAGCTCCACGATGGGGATCTCCTCGTCCTTGACCCTGAGGTCGGGGTTGCCGAGGGGCTCGAGGTCCCCGGACAGCACCGTGCACGGCCCGTGCTTGTTCAGGCTGTACATGATGGAGCAGTTGGGGCACCCCTCGCCGTTGCAAGTGCACTGGTCCTGGGGGATGAAGAGGTCCAGGTCCGTGGGGACCGGGACCATCCCGAGTCTGTGGGCGATGATCTCATCGAACAGGGGCGTCGTGCTCTCGTACTCCTTCTCGCCGTCCATGATGGGCCCGAGGTGGAACTCCACCTTGTCGATGGCCATCTTGGGCAGGTCTGCCAGGAGCGTCCTGCGGAGCGCGTTCGCCATGGCGGGGGAGGAGTTCTTGAGGATGAACCTCGCCTTCCTCTCCGCCATTTCGAGAATCTCGATGTCCATGAGAGTTCCCCCTCAGACCCTGCGTCCCCTGCGTCCGCCCTTCTTCTTGGTACCGTCGTGCGGTATGGGTGTGACATCCTCGATGCGGCCGATCTTGAGTCCGGCCCTGGTGAGGGCACGGATGGCGGCCTGCGCTCCGGGACCGGGCGAGGCGGACCTGTTTCCTCCGGGCGCCCTGACCCTGACGTGGATGCCGACGAACTCCTTCTCCTTGGCGGCCTCGGCGACCTTCTCGGCCGCTTTCTGGGCAGCGTAGGGCGAGGACTCGTCCTTGGCCTGCTTCACGACCATTCCTCCGGTGGCCTTGGTGATGGTCTCGGCACCGGTGATGTCGGTCAGCGTGATCATGACATTGTTGTAGCTAGCGTAAATGTTAGCGATTCCCCACTTAGCGGTCATCAGTGAACACCGTCCTCTGCTGTGATTCCTGCCTCCTCGGCGTCCGCCTTGGCGGCTGCGGCGTCGGCCGCCTCCTGCTCCGCTGCGGCCTTGGCCCTGGCGGCCATGCCTGCTGCGGCCTGCTCCGCGGACATCCTCATGGGGTGCATCTCGTCGGTGTAGGGGGATGCGGGGTTGTACTCGATGGAGGACTCCTCCGCCCTGGTGACGAGGTATCCGGGAACGGTCACCCTGTGGCCGTTCATGAAGATGTGTCCGTGGGTGATCATCTGCCTGGCCTGCTTGATGGTGCTGGCCAGTCCCTTCTCGAAGACGATGGTCTGGAGCCTGCGGGACAGGACGTCCTCGTCTTTCAGGGAAAGGATGTCGTTCAGGTTGGATCCGACGGGGAGGTAGCCGAGCCTGCCGCACTTGTTCAGAAGGGCGTCTGCCTCGACCTGGGCCTGCTTGTCGCCGGACCTGAGGCGGGCCTGAAGGTCCCTGGACTGCTTCCTCAGATTCCTGAGGATGGTCTCGGCCTTCCAAACCTCCGTCTTGTTCTTGAGGCCGAATGCGCGGACGACCTCGACCTCCGCCTTGATCCTCTCGCCCTGCCAAGGGTGGGAAGGGGTGTCGTATGTCTTGCGTGAGAATTTAGGATCTCCCATTCAAATCACCTCAGGATTTCTTCTGGACTCCGAGCGTGAGGCCGTGCCTTCCGTTGGAGCGGGTCCTCTGTCCCCTGACCTTGTGGCGTCCCTCGTGCCTGACTCCGCGGTAGCAGCGGATCATCTTCATCCTGTTGATGTCATCCTTCTGGATGATGTCCAGGTCGTTTCCGATGAGGTGCATGTCGGCACCGGACTCGTAGTCGTTCTGCCTGTTGATTGCCCAGGTGGGTGCGTACTCGACGTACGTCTTGACGAGGGCCTCGATCTCCTTGACCTTGTCGTCGGGGAGGGATCCCATCTTCATGTGGGGGTCGACGTCGGCCTTCTTGGCGACGATCTGGGCGACCCTCTTGCCCACGCCTTTGATGCTCTGCAGGCCGACGACGGTCTTCTTCTGACCGTCGATATCGGTGTTGGCGATACGGACGATGAAGTTGAAGTTCTCGTCCACCGCCGCCTTCTGCGACTTTTTCTTCTCAGCCATATGATAGCCTCCGTAAATGTATCCGCCCCCGAGGGGAGGATATGCTCAAGCTCCGGTTCCCACAGGAAGGAGCTCTCAGTGTTCTCCGCCCGTTCCCGGATGGAGGGTCCTGAGTTTACGCAGGCGTGGCGATGCCCTTCTTATTTATAAATATAAGGGAGAGGTGCTGGAGGCCGGATTCGAACCGGCGAACTCCTACGAGAAAGGATCTTGAGTCCTTCGCCTTTGACCAGGCTTGGCAACTCCAGCACTCGGTAGGGGTTTGGGAAGGCGTTTTCACGGGAGGGTGGTGACCTCTCCCCTGTGACCGTCGATGTAGAAGGTGTACTCGTGCTGGGACACCATCCCTCCGCCGGCCTCGACGAGGGTCGCATACCCTGCGAGGACGCCGTGGCGCATCAGGTTCCTGACGTGCTTCTCGGCATCGGGGAACTCGCAGCTCCTCGCGCAGAACGGGAACTGGTGGAATTCGCCCTTGACGTAGTCGAGGAACTCCTGCGCCTTCGGGTCCGCCAGGGGTCTGTCCCTGGCGATGCGCACTATGTTGCCGAACTTGCCGTCCTTCACATAACCTTTTCCGTCGGTGGCGAAGGGTTCGATGGCCACGGTCATGCCGGCCTTGATCTGCTGGGTGTCGCCGGAGTCGTAGCTCGGGACGGACATCCCCGCATGGAGGTTGTACTTCTCGATCTGGTGACCGCAGAGGTTCTCGATGGGGACGAAGCCGTCGCGGTTGATGCTCATCTGCACCGCTCTTCCGATCTCCCCGAGGGTTACGCCGTCGCCGATGAACTCGGCAACGAGGTTCCTGGCCCTCTTGGAGGTCTCCACGAGCTCCTTGTAGGTGTTCGTACCCACCTCGACGGTCCCGGCGGTGTCCCCGACGAATCCGTCGAGCTCCGCCCCGCAATCGACCTTGACGACGTCCCCGAGTTCGAAGACGGTCTTGTCGTTGCACGTCGGCGTGTAGTGGGCCGCGATCTCGTTCCTGCTGATGTTGCAGGGGAACGCGAGACCGCACCCGTGGGCACGGATGTAGCCTTCGACTTCCTGGGCCACGTCGTAGAGCTTGACGCCCTCCTCTACGAGGGACAGGCCCAGCTCCCTGGCCTCGCCGGACACGCGCCCGGCCTTCCTGAGCTTCTCCAGATCGTCCGAACTCAGCATCCTAAGACTTCCTTGATCTTGTCTGCGGGAATGGCCCCCTGACGGACGATCTCCACCTCGTTGTCCATGAGCCAGACTATGGTGGACGGCTGTCCGATCGTACAGGATCCCGCGTCGATGTAGGTGTCGACGGCGTCTCCGAAGTCGGCTATGGCCGAATCGACGTCGACGGCATCCGGATGGGAATGGAGGTTGGCGGACGTGGCCACGATGGGCCCGGTGCGCCTGACGAGCTCCAGTGCGAACCTGTTGTCGGGGATGCGGATCCCGACCTTCTGGGAGGATGAGGTGACTATGTCCGGGACGTCCGGCTGCTTCTTGATGATGATCGTCAGCGGACCCGGGAGGAACGCCTTGATCAGCTTGTCGGCGTTCTCGTTGAGCACTGCTACCCTCTCGAGCATGGCCTTGTCTGAGACGGCCACGGAGAGCGGCATGTCGAAGGGCCTGTTCTTGACAACGTACAGATTCTTGACCGCTGCCTCGTTGTAGATGTCGGCACCGATGCCGTAGACGGTCTCGGTCGGATACACTATGAGCTTGCCGGCGGCGACGTCCTCGGCCGCGGCAGCGACCGCATCATCGCAGTGGGCATCGAACCCGTGGGAGTAGTCGCACTTGATTATCTTCATTCAAACACCCGCCATCCTCAGCACCCTGGCTAAATCGCCGGGACTGTAGCGTTCGCACGTATTTCCATGACCCGGAAACAGTCCCCTTATGTCAATGTTACTAAGCTTCCGCAAAGAGCCCCTGAGGGCGGACATGGATCCCCCTGCGAAATCGGTCCGGCCGAATCCGTCGAAGAAAAGCGTATCCCCGGAAAGAAGGAGGCCGTTGGCACTGTCATGGAGGCATATCCCTCCCGGCGTGTGACCGGGCGTGTCGATGACCTCGAGGACATGGTCGCCGGTATCGATCCTGTCGCCCTCGCGGAGATCCTTCACATCCATGGGATCCATGTCGGACTGGAAGAGCCCGGATACCGTGACGGAGGGATCTGGCACTCTTAGGTAGGGCGCGTCGTTGACGCCCGCGAACACATCGCAGCCGAAGGCTTCGGACAGCTTCTTCGCACCGCCGGCATGATCGAAATGACAGTGCGTGAGGATGATGGCGGAAGGTTGGATCTGCGAGAACGAACGGATCCTGCGCTCGACCGCGTCGGAATCAAGCCCGGTGCCTGCATCCACGATGACGGGACGTTCCCCGGTGACGAGATAGATGTTCGAATCGTACGGGACCGAGGAAGCGATCTTGATTATCGGCATCCGTTGATGAACCTGGAACGGCTATTAAAACTCCATGCAGAATGACGAGGAGATGAAGATTGAAAGAAAAAAGAGGGTTCGGAGGATGAGATTTCATACGGAACCTGTTTGACTGCTAGATCACACCCCAGC
>CAVABN010000019.1:18659-23385 GCA_963586845.1 Bifidobacteriaceae bacterium | reverse complement strand
CGTCGAGGCATACGCCGTACAGGATCGCATCCCTGTCGGGATCGAGTTCGTGACGTGCGTAACGGACGTGGTCCAACGCGCTCCGCGCGAGTCTGTCGGGAGCCGCACCGTCCCCTGCCACTTCGAGTTGCCTCATCTCTGCGAGGATGTCCGGACCTTCTGACGTCTTCATGACGATGATCGCGTAGTCCTCCCTGATCTCATGGTCGATCCGGACCTCGTACCGTCCCATCGCGCAGGCCATCAATCCGACGGCGAACGCCTCGAACGGGAGCTCCGACCTCTGGATGCGTTCCCCTATGGCCATCATGGACGTCCCGATGGCCGTCTCCGCGCGTCCCGCATCGCCCGATCCCAGGGCGTCGATGAGATCCCCCATCGCATCGCCGGCGTCCTCCCCGAACCTCTCCTCCGTCAGGCGGGACAGAGCGGCGAGCATCCTCCTGTTCGGCACGGTCGCGGTGCACCCGTCCCTGTCGCAGGCGGCGCTCAGATGACCAGCATGGGCCATGATCGGGAACGCGGAACCCGGCATGGGTTCGCAGTATGTCGCGCCCTTCAGGCGTTCGAGCGGAACGGATCCTCCGGAGAACAGGGTCTTCAGGTGCTGCCAGGTCTGGTCGTCGGTCCTCCTGAGGAGTCCGGGGACGATGGGATCCATCTCGGGGACGGCCGTCCCCGGCTCGAATCCCCTCTCCGCATAGCAGACGATCCCTCTGGGGTCGAACGTCTCCGTGACGCCGATGAGGCATCCGCCGTACCATTCCCTCGCCTCGTCCATCTTCTCCGGATGTCCGGAGCCGGCGAGCAGCATTTTCACCTCGGCCTCCGTGAATCCGTACATCCCCGCGTACATGCCGGAACGGACGCCGTGCTCCGCCACGCCGTTCAGGGCGGGGGAGAATCTGGCGGACGAGAATCCCGTGACCCCCGTGACGACGGCGGATCCCAGCGACGGGTTGCCCTGAAGCGCGCACCCCAAGGCGTCGTACAGGAACTGGGCGACCTTCTCGTTCAGCTTCGGGTCGTCGCAGGTGTCCCTCAGGGGAGCGTCGCAGCCGTCGATCAGGACGACGGGTTTCCTGCCGTGGTGGGATTCGATCATCCTGCAGATGTCCATGAGGGACCTGGCGAGCTCGTCGCGGTCGCCCTTCCCGTCGACCAGCTTGGAATGCTGCGCCTTCAGGGGCACCGACAGCCTGCCGGAGCTCTCCAGTTCCGGGAATCCCCCGAGGATCCCGGCGATCCTGTCGCCGTACGACGACTTGAACTTCTTGAAGCTGGAGACGTCGAGGCCTCCGAGGTCGAGGCGGATGACGCGTTCGGAGTTCTTCCGGGGATCGTCCGGACGGATCCCGGAGATCTCCAGATGCTCGAAGCGGTCCGGTTCGTCGGCGTATTCAACGTTGAGGTACGCGTCCAGCATGCTGAGGTTGAGGGTCTTCCCGAAACCTCTGGGGCGGGTGATGACCCTGGCCTTCTCCTCCGACTTCAGGATATCGTCGATGAGCCTGGATTTGTCCACGTAGTAGCATCCGGAATCCCTCAGTTCTCTGAAATCGCTGATTCCAATTGGCATCCTTCTCATGATACGCCCGTGATTGAGAAACAGTCATCCTTTATGAAATGTGTCCCGCCCCGTTCCGTCCTGATTATCATTCCTTTTCGCGCCATCCGTACCGTTCGGACCCTCTACGATATCCGTATAACGATTAGATTCAAATACAATTAGACATTTGTCTAATTTATCTCAAGGATGAGATACATTCGGAGAGTGAATCGGTTTGAAGCTCGTACTGAAGGCGGTCGCAGGGCTCATCGCCCTGTTGTCCCTGACTATCTTCGCGTTGCCCGAGGTCTCGGCGGCGTTCGACGCGGAGACGGTGGATCCCGTATCCAGCGTCTTCATGTTCTTCTGCGGGGCGCTGGTGTTCATCATGGCGCCCGCCATCGCTCTGTTCTACGGCGGCATGCTCAGGAAGCAGAGCATGACCTCCATGATGGCCCAGTGCCTCGGAGTGGTGGGACTGGTCCTGGTCATCTGGTGGGTCGTGGGGTACTCCCTCGCGGCCGGCGGCGACGGCCAGTTCATCGGCAACTTCGACTACGTGTTCGGAAAGGACCTGTCGATCGAGGACGGCAACGGCAGCATCCCCACGCTGCAGTTCTTCATCTTCCAGGGATTCTTCGCCGCCGTCACGGCATGCATCGTGTTCGGTGCGACGGCGGAGAGGATCAGGTACCCCGCGGTCCTGGCGTTCCTGACGCTCTGGTCCTTCCTGGTCTACGCGCCCATGGCCCACATGGTCTGGTTCGGAGGGTTCCTCTCCGACGGTATCACGGAGTTCGGGTTCCCGGCGCAGGATTTCGCCGGCGGTACCGTGGTGCACATGTGCTCCGCCGTGTCGGGTGTCGCGTGCGCCGTGGCGATCGGACGCCGCAGCACGAGGATATCCAAGGGGAGGAGCCACAACGTCCCCATGATGTTCCTGGGAGCGATGATCCTCTGGATCGGATGGCTCGGGTTCAACTGCGGGTCCGAGGGGGCGTTCGATGAGATCGCGGTGCTCGCCCTCGTGAACACGATCCTCGCGTCCGCCGTGAGCACGGTGGTGTGGATAATCATCCAGTACCTGCACGTCGGCAGGGTCAACGTCACCGGTCTGTGCGCCGGTGTGATCGCGGGATTGGTCGGGATCACCCCCGGATGCGGGTTCGTGGAGCCCTGGGCGGCGGTCATAATCGGTGCCGTCGCTGCGGTCATCGTGTACTTCGGCATCATATTCATGCGCGAGAAGTCGGGCATCGACGATGCGCTGGATGTCATGGGCGTCCACGGCATCGGAGGCATCTGGGGTTGCATCTCCGTCGGGATATTCGCCACAGCGGAGTACAGCTGGGTCGGAGCGGGCGGACTGGTCGAGGGCCAGTTCGACATGCTCGTCGGGCAGCTGGTGAACGTCGGGGTGACGCTGGTGTACTGCTTCGTCGTCTCGTTCGTGATAATGAAGGTCATCGACCTGCTGATGGTCCGTCTCACCGGAAGGGGAGCGACGCTCTCCGAGGAGGAGCAGATGATCGGGTCGGACATAGTCGAGCACGGGGAACCGTCCTACGTGATGTGATTGAGATGAAGATGATAGTAGCGATTGTCAGGCCGGAGAGGCTCCAGTGCGTGAAGGACGGTCTCAAGGAGATCGGGGTGCACGGAGTGACCATAACCCACGTCACCGGGCGCGGGTCCCAGATGGGCCTGGTGTTCACCACCAGGGTCGGGGATTTCGTGGTCGACGAGATCGAGAAGGTCAAGCTGGAGATCGTGACGGAGGACGAGCTCGTGGACGGGATCGTCTCGACGATCAAGAGGAAGGCCGAGACCGGTCACCCCGGGGACGGGAGGATATTCATCCTCCCGGTCGAGCAGTCCATCAGGATCAGGTCCGAGGAAACGGCTCAGTGAGCCCTCGGACACGCCCCTTCGGGGGCGACAAACCCTTTCCATTCTTCTGAAACATCGAGAGAACGCGAGAGCTTGCGCTCTTCTGAGGAATTCTTGATAAGAGATGGTAGCGAGGGGTCGATTTGAACGACCGATCTCCGGGTTATGAGCCCGACGGGATATCCTGGCTACCCTACCTCGCTATGATTCCACCCAATCAGAGGGGTATATTTAATAATTGCTGAAGCTAAATAACTGAATCGCAACGGTATCCGCAATGTCCGGCGAGCAGAGTCTATTATCGTCCAGGGCATTCCCAGGGCATGGACGTCAGACACGACATCGACGATGCCGGACTGAGGAAGGCTTTCGGACTTCAGACATTCAATGCCGGCTCGGCCCTCGCAGGCAATGGTGCCGTGTCAGCTCCCAGGGACGTGTATCCCGGGATAACAGTCTACGTTGTGTCGGATCCCGGCGAAGGGGACCACACCGTGCTCCGCCGTCTCCGTGCCAACAGGGTCGATCTTCTGGACTGCGATTGTTCGGAGGACAGGTGCAAGCATATCGTTGCGGCCCTACTATCATCGGAGGAGAAGCGTGCATCTCGCTCGGAGGTCGATCCCGAGGTTCTCGAAGGGATCCAGAATCTGATTGAGAGCATTGTGGAAGACATAATCGAAGATCCCGATTATGATGAGGATGCGAACTACTATGAGGATTGGGAGTTGGAGAAGTACGGCCTCACCAATGACAACTATGATGTGGAGTACAGCCACACGAACGACGCCATCGAGAAGGTCATTCACGAGATTGACGATCCGGATATCGCCGTTCTGCTCATTGACGACCTTCTGTCGAATCTATCCAAGTTGGAGTACGACAATGATGGCGTAGAGTATGCCTTTTTCGAACACGAGTCGGACATATGCACGCTATTCTCTCAAGCAACGCCGGAGACGATCTCCAAGATACTGAAGAATCGGAGCTATCCTGCCGAAATGCTCTATGAGACGTATCTGGAGCATGTTCCCAAGAGGAGATTGGATGAGGCATACCTGTTCCTGGGGGATGCACCGAAGCTCGGAGAGAAAGGCCTCGAGATGCAATTTGAGAGAGGGGATTACGATGCATATATCCGCAGCTCGTCGCGTACTACGGAGGCAATCATACGCGTCATAGAACATTTGGATGCGGAGCGTAGCGATTCTGTATCGAAGTATGCTGAACTACTGAAGGAGTGCCCTGGAATTTCAACCAACGAGACTGCAGCCAAGCTGTTGTCCC
>CAVABN010000019.1:0-18648 GCA_963586845.1 Bifidobacteriaceae bacterium | reverse complement strand
GCACGGTTACAAAGAGGAGGCCGCAGAAATCTATCAGAACCTATTCTTGCGGTCCCACAGATACGAATATTTCAGTTTCATGAAGATGAACTCCGAACGGATTGATGCGGAAAAGATGCTCGATGAACTTGCCGAAGATGCGTTCTCCAGCGACTGCTTCGATAACGTAGCACTGAGCACGTTAATCCGTGGAGGGAGGGCATCCGATGTCGATCGCTACATTAAGAAGAGCGGGTTCGTTCCGAAGCGCAACTACCGGGACTACGATTGTTGGGATATTCCGGGGATCTGCAGTGCTATGTTGTCCAGAGGATTCGTAGAGTCGGCTGCGATCCTGGGAAGAGGGTTGATCCATCTTCGTCTCAGAGTCAAAGATGCCGACAGATACGGCGATGCGGTTGAGATGATGAGATTCATGGATTCGGAAGGACGTTTCGAAGAACTCGATGAACCCCATTCCGTTTTCAAGGCTCGTTTGAAGACGGAATACCCCAAGATGCGCAAGTTCTGGGGACTCTACGAAGGCACATGGCGCTGATAGCGCGATTTGGAATGTGAACCGGCCCCGCAGAGGGGCCGGAGAGAATGGAAAGCCTTCAGAACAGCTTCTTCAGGAACAGCAGGTCGTCGATCTTGCCCTTGATGTGGATCTTCTTGAGCACGTAGGCGCGCATGGGTCTGAGCGTTCCGTCGATGAGACCCTGGAGGTTGTCGGGCGTGGTGGTGACCGTGACATCCGCGTTCTCGTCGAGCCCGGGAGCGAAGTAGTAGATGTGGGAGTCCTTCAGCTTGAGCGTGTAGGATTCCTCTCCGAGATCGAGGTTGAACACCTTCTCCAGATGGGAGATCTCCTTCTTCAGTTCGGGGTCCTTCTCCATCTTCCTGTGGAACCTGTCGATAACGTTCTGGATCTCCTGCTGCATGCTCATTTCCGGTCACCAATCGTCCAGTCTCCTCACGGCCTTGGCGGATATCATCTGCCGGACCGGTTCCCAGGACTGTCTCGCGTGGGGCGGGGGGCATCCGTTGTCCCTCATCCAATCCGAGATGAAATCCATGGTGTAATGGTCGCTGGGATAACCGCTCCCGAAGTCGCCGAGCTCCTTGTGGAGATCCTCGATCATCCTGTCGCGGGTCACCTTGGCCACGATGGAGGCTGCTGATACCACAGGGTACGTGTCGTCCGCTTTATGCTTTGCTATGATCTCTTTGCCATGGGTCAATGATTCCAAGCGAAGGGAGAACTTCGCCTCGTTGACGTCCGGGCAATCCGCATACACGGTGTCGCAGGGATGTGCCAGCACGGCCTCGGCGAACATGTTGAGCTCGACGTCGTTGAGGGACATCTGCTTCCGTCTTTCGTCGATATCGGCGGCGCTGGCTATGACCACGGTCCATCCATCGGCCTTCTCGACGATCTCTCCGTACATCCTCTCCCTGACCTTGGGCGTGAGCTTCTTCGAATCCCTGACGCCTATCTTCGAAAGGACGTCGTCGTCGTGGGACCACACGGCCCCCACGACCAGCGGTCCCATGACCGAACCGCGGCCCGCCTCATCTACTCCGCAACGCATTTCCTACCCGATTCCCAGTAGATAGCGCTCCATTTAAGATTGGCCCGCGATTTAGGCGGTCCATGACTCTGAAGTGCGACCTGCAGTACGGCAAGGGCGATGCCAGCTTTAAGCTAACCCGTGTGGGAGTGCGCAACGTCCGCAAGCCGGTGCTCGTCCAGAGGGAGGGGCTGGGCAGGACGCTCAACAACACCCTCAGCTGTTCCATGGACATCTACGTCGACCTCCCCGCCGACCAGAAGGGCTCGCACATGTCGAGGAACGTCGAGGTCATCAACGAGGTCGTCGAGGAGAGCATGCGCCACCCCGTGACCGCGATCGAGGACATGGCGGCGGACATCTGCAGGAGGCTGCTGGTGCACCACGAGTACGCCCAGAACGCGGAGGTCCACATCTCGGCCGAGTACTACAAACCGAACAAGACCCCCCAGGGCAGGGACACCTTCGAGATCTACACGCTCCTGGCGGGAGGGACGATCGTGCGCGGCGGACCCATCACCAAGATGGTCGGGACCCGCGTCGTGGGGATGACGGCATGCCCCTGCGCCCAGCAGACCGTCACCGAGATGCTCGGATACGACGGCGACATGCCCGTGATGTCCCACAACCAGAGGAACGTGTGCACCCTCGAGGTCACCATGCCGGAGGATGTGAGCATCGAGGCCGAGGATCTCATCGACCTCGTGGAGGATTCCTTCTCGTCGCCCACCTTCGAGCTCCTCAAGAGGCCGGACGAGGGGCAGGTCGTCATCAACGCCCACAGGAACACCAAGTTCGTGGAGGATGTGGTGAGGGGCGTGCTCGAGAGGTTCGTCGCCAAGTATCCGGATCTCCCGGACACCGTGGCCGTCGATGTGATCAGCGATTCCGAGGAGTCCATCCACAAGCACGACGCCTACGCCGAGAGGGTCGCCACCCTGGGCGAGCTGAGACAGGAGAACCACGGCCTGTGAGGCCGCGGTCCTCGTTCGAAATTCAGATCGTCGGGATCGGAAGGTCCCGGCGACCTTCTCCAATTCTTCGACGATGGGGATGTGCTGGGGGCAGGCCTTCTCGCACTTCCCGCATTTGATGCATTCCGAGGCGCGGAGCTTCCCGTGCCCGTCGACCAGCCATCCGAGCTGATGCGCGGCCATGTCCTTGTTGCCGTAGAGCGTCAGCAAGTTCATCGCCTCGAAGGATCCGGATATCCCGATGCCCTTGGGGCACACCTTGGCGCAGTACTCGCAGGAGGTGCACGGGATGATGTCGATCGATGCCAGCACTTCCGCGGCCTTCTCCATCGTCTTCTTTTCGGAGTCGGACATCCTCTCGAATCCCTTCAGGGTGCGGATGTTCTCCTCCATCTGAGCGATGTTGCTCATCCCGGAGAGGACGATGTCCACACCGTCGAGGTCGGCGGCGAATCTGAGGGCCCACGATGAAGGCGAGGATCCCGGCTCGGCATCTTCCAGGACGGCCTTGACGGCATCCGGGGGGTTGGCGAGCATCCCGCCCTTGACGGGCTCCATGACGATGACCGGGAGTCCCCTGTCGCGGGCGACCTCGTAGCATCTGCGGGATTGGATGGACGGGCTCTCCCAGTCGGCGTAGTTGATCTGCAGCTGCACGAACTCCGCATCCGGGTGGGCGTCGAGGATCGCCTCGAGCTCGTCGGCGGTGCCGTGGATCGAGAACCCGTAGTGCCTGATCAGACCGCGGTCCTTCAGGTCCTTCACGAAATCCCACATGCCGAAGTCGTCGAACACCTTGGTGCGGGATTCCCCCAGATTGTGCAGTAGGTAGTTGTCGAAGTATCCGGCCCCGGTCCTCTCGAGGGAGGTCTCCAGCTGCTTCACGGCGTCCTCGCGCGTCTCGCATCCGATCCACGCGGCGTTCTTGGTGGCGAGCCTGTAGGAGTCGCGGGGATACCTTTCGACCAGAGCCTCCCTGATCGCGTCCTCGCTCCCCTCGTACGCCCATGCGGTGTCGAAGTAGGAGAACCCGGCGTCCATGAACATGTCCACCATGGTCTTGGTCTGCTCGATGTCGATGGCGTCCCCATCCTTCGGGAGCCTCATGAGTCCGAATCCGAGTTTGCCGCTCATTCCTATCGGCGGGAACCAGATGTGTCGCTGTATATAAGGGGAAAGAACGGACGCTCCGCCCCGCCGAACGGCGGGACGGGAGCATCCTCACTCCATCTTCTGGAGGGTCTTCTGCAGGACGGATATGTCGCAGACGAAGACCTCGTCGGGACACTCGAGGTCGTCGAGGCATCCGACCCAATAGACCACGAGTCCGGGACCGAAGAGTTTGGTGTAGGGGACCAGCTGCTTGCGGGAGTTGAACCTGAATTCCGTATTATCGCCGAATGAGGCCTTGCTCTCGACCCAGTGGATCTCGTGCCCCTCGTAGATGACCGGCTTGTCCAAAAGGCAGTCGGGGGTCTTGGTGAACTCCGTCCCGCGGAGGTCGTTCTCAGTGCGGTACGTGATCCCCTGTCCGTCCAGCCACTGGTGCAGGAGGTCCTCCCCCCACAGCCCGCGCTCCCTCTGGCGGTCGTTGGCGGCCGGGGAGTAGACGATGTCGTTGTCTATCGCCTCCCTGACCTCCTGGGCGGTCTCCTCGCTCTCCAGGAGCGAGGGGTCGCGCACGTAGGACCAGAACTCCTTCTTGGTCGCTCCGTCCTCCAGGAAGATGAACATCGCCGTCAGGAGGGGCGGGAAGCGGTACTTCCTGGCCAGGTCCATGATGGACCTGCCCTTGTTCCACTCCTTCAGCATCCTGGGGGATGCGTCCTTCACCACGTAGAAGCGCTTCTTCACCTCGCGGGTGGTCTTCTGCGTGAACAGGCTGTCCAGCATCCTGGCGTCGTAGTCGCCCGACAGGCGGTCCACGTCCGACGGGTCGCGGAGCTGGTTGTAGAGCTGCTTGTACTCCTCGTACTTCATCGGATCACAGCGCAAGCTTGCCGCAGAGGTCCTCCACGGCGCTCATGACGACGTCCCTCACCATGTTGGTGGGGGGACAGTACGCGTTCTCCGAATCGGTGAGGAAGGATTCGGCGGTCTTCCCGTCGATTATGGCCGAGGTGAGCCAGTTGATGCGTCCCGTGGCCTCCTCCCCGGCGATGATCTGGGCCCCGATGAGCCTGTGCGTGGAGCGGTCGGCGAGGACCTTGACGGTCAGGGGCATGCCTCCGGGGTAGTACCTGGCGCGGGTGAGGCCTTCGGCCTTGCCGCAGACGGTGTCGATGCCGTACCATGAGGCGAGTCCGAGGGACAGTCCGGTGCCTGCGATCTGCAGGTCCCCGATGGCGCTCACCCAGGGGCTGGCGACGGGTCCGAAGGTCCTCTTGGGGCCGCGGGCGGCGTTGTTGCCGGCGACGATCCCCTGCTTCACGGCGGTGGATCCGAGCTGGCTCATGGTCGCTCCGGGCATGACCGCGGATTGGCATTGAACGAGGTCCCCGGCGACGTAGATGTCGGGCACGAGGCGTCCCCTCCTGTAGGCGTTCATGGTGGGTGCGGCGATGACGGCGTTGAGCTGTCCGATGTCGAGTCCGAGGGCCTTCGGGATCTCGAGGTTCGCGCGGACCCCGGTGGCGAAGATCATGACGTCGCAGGGGTAGTCGGCACCGGCCGCGGTGACGCTCTTGACCTTCCCGTCTCCCTTGACGGCCTGGATCGGGGCCTTCATGACGAATTTGATGCCCCTCTTCTCCAGGTCGGCCTGGATGACGTCGGCCATGTCCTTGTCGGCGATGCGCGGGATGACCTGGTCCATCATCTCGATGACCGTGACGTCCTTGCCCATGTCCTTCAGGGCGACGGCGAGCTCGAGCCCGATGACCCCCGCTCCGCCGATGACGACGTTCTTCGCGTCGGAGAGGGCCTTCTGGATCTCCTTCCCGTCCCTGACGGTCCTGACGACGAACACGTTCCCGAGGTCCTTGCCCTCGATGGGGGGCACGAAGACGGTCCCTCCGGTCGCGATGACGAGGGAGTCGTACGGGTAGGTCTTCCCTCCGGCGGTGACCTCCTTCTTGTCGCTGTCGACCGCTTCGACCTTCGTTCTGATGATGACTTCGATGCCGCGTTCGGCCTTGTAGTAGGACGGGTCGTGCATGACGATGTCGGACCAGCCGGTCTTTCCCTCGATCCCCCAGGGGATGGCGCAGGGCGAGTAGGCGATGTCCTCGTCCTCTGTGATGACGGTGATCTCGGCGTCCTTCGAGGCCTTCCTAGCGGACGAGGCGGCGGACATTCCGGCGGCGCCCGATCCGATGACGACGATTCTCATGGACATTGTAATCGACACCGCATGCGCGCGCACATAAAGACGTTTGCGCGGACGGCGGATGCCCGCCATGAAGAGGAATCGACGCGCTGGCACATTGGTTTGCAAGCCCCGTCCGTCCACTGGAAACGATTTTCTATCTGGTTCAGGATAGCCTGGGTCGATGAAGGATAAGAGGTCCCCGTCCCAGCTGGAGGCCGTCTGGAAGGAATCGGACATGTCCGGAGGCCGCAAGGTCGACGCCATGGTCATGATCATGCGCACCAACGGATGCTGCTGGGTCAAGAGCGGAGGGTGCACGATGTGCGGCTACAGGGAGGCTTCCCTGGGCGGCGTCACCGAGGACGATCTGCTGAAGCAGCTCGAGCAGGCGCTGTCCCGCTACAAGGACGAGCCTTTCGTCAAGATCTACACGTCGGGGAGCTTCCTCGACGACAACGAGGTCCCGCCGTCGGTGAGGGCGAAGATATTCGAGGCGTTCTCCGGATGCGAGCGCATCCTGTTCGAGAGCCGTCCCGAGTTCATCACCGAGGATTCGCTCAAGGATGTCCCGAAGACGGTCACCGTCGCATTGGGATTGGAGAGCTCGGACCCCGAGGTGCTCGAGAAGTCGGTGCACAAGGGATTCACCCCGAGCGACATCGAGAGGGCCGGGAAGCTCCTCAAGTCGCAGGGGTACGGGGTGAGGTCGTACCTGCTTCTCAAGCCCCCGTTCATGACCGAGTCCGCGGCGATCGAGGATGCCGTGCGTTCCGCGAGGTTCGCCGCCCCGTTCTCTGACGAGATCTCCGTGAATCCGCTCAACGTGCAGAGGGGCACCTACGTGGAGCGCCTCTGGAAGAAGGGCGACTTCAGGTCGCCCTGGATATGGTCCCTCATAGAGGTGTTCAGGCAGCTGTCTGGCACTGTTGATTCGAGGCTCATGTCGTCCCCGTCCGGGGGAGGCGCCTCGAGAGGGGTCCACAACTGCGGCGAGTGCGACCAGCGCGCCCTCGACGCCATCGAGAAATTCAGCTATAGCCAGGATGTCGGAGACCTCGACGTCTCCTGCGCATGCAGGGACAGGTGGAGGGCCTACATGGAATCCGAGTCGATCCTGGGGACCCCCGCGGATCTCGACCGCGGGCTGGAAAACGATTTGGCACTCAGGATGTGACACCGTGGAGTACGACATCAAGAAGGGTTGGTTCAAGAACATCGAGGGGGACCTCCTCGAGAAGATGATGGGCGACGTGTTCGGCAACGTCTCGAAGGAGGGCGACGTGCTCGTCTCCTCCTACGGGGTCCTCGACAGGATCGAGGTCAAGGTGCTCGCCAAGGACAAACTGGACATCGCCACGACGAACAAGGACGGCGCCATGTCCGACGACGCGATCCTCGACAGCAAGAGGCGCCTCAACGAGTTCGCCGAGAAGGCGACCGGATTCGACGCCAAGGCCCGCATGAAGAGGGCCCAGAAGAAGGCCAAGGAAGGCAAGCTCTGAGCGCCTTCCCCGAAACCCCTTCCCCCTTCCTTTCTATAATAGAGGCCCGCACATAGGATTATATAGGGCACCCCTATACACGACCCTTAGATTGGACATAATAGTGTTCGACCAGACGCATCGGGCAATGCGAAAGCAACCCATTTCCGTCCCGCATCCCCCCAGGGTTCTTGGGACGTGAGGGGCGTCACGGTCGGAGCATTAGACGTTGTTCGTCTGATAGCGCGAGGTTAGCGAAGATACCCTCGCAGGCAGGTTAAAACATGCCGCAAAGGAGACGTCCTAAGAGAGGATCCAGGGCATACGGCCCTAGGAAGAGAGCGCAGTCGCAGACGCCGAGGCTGGATTCGTGGCCCGAGATCAGCGGAGCCCCTAAGATTCAGGGATTCGCGGGATACAAAGCCGGAATGACCCACGCCTTCGTCGTGGACAAGCGCGCAAAGAGCACCACCTCCGGAATGGAGGTCCAGGTGCCCGTGACGGTTGTCGAGGTGCCCCCCATGAAGGTGGCCGCCGTCAGGTTCTACGAGAGCAGCGTGGTCGGTCTGAAGACCGCCGGAGAGGTCTGGGCCAAGGAGCTGGACCCCCTCCTGGGGAAGCGCCTGTGCGTCCCCAAGAACCACGACGAGAGCACGTTCGCCAAGTACGACGGTCTGGACATCGAGGATGTCCGCATCCTGGCGTACACCCAGCCCAAGATGGTCACCGGAGTCCCCAAGAAGGTCCCCGACCTCATGGAGCTCAGGATCGCCGGCGGGACCATCGACGAGCGCGTCGAGTACGCGAAGAAGATCCTCGGCACCGAGGTCAACTTCACCGACTTCGTCGCCGAGGGCGCGCTGACCGATGTCATCGCCGTCACGAAAGGAAAGGGATTCCAGGGAGTCACGAAGCGCTGGGGCGTCAAGCTGCTCTCCCACAGGAACAGCAAGCACCGCCGCGGGATCGGAAACCTCGGGCCCAAGAGACCCGGGTACGTCAGGTCCACGGTTCCCGGATCCGGTCAGATGGGATACCACCAGAGGACCGAGTTCAACAAGAAGATCATCAAGGTCGGCGCCGAGGGCTCCGAGGTCACCCCCAAGGGCGGTTTCCTCAACTACGGCGAGGTCAGGAACGGCTACGTCCTGGTCTACGGCTCCGTTCCCGGACCGACCAAGAGGCTCATCAGATTCAGGGATGCGACCAGGATGCCCAAGAAGGCAGACAACGACGCCGTCGATGTCACCTACGTGTCCACAGAGTCCAAGCAGGGGGCATGAGAATGGCACAGACCAATGTCTACTCGGTCCGCGGAGGAGTCGCGGGCACCGTGGATGTTCCCGCGGCGTTCGAGACCCCCTACAGGCCCGACATAATCAAGAAAGCAGTCCTGGCCGCGGCCGCCAACGGCAGGCAGCCCTACGGACCCTCCAAGGAGTCCGGGATGAGGCACGCCGTCAGCACCCGCGGTAAGGGAACCGGATCCGCCCGCAACCAGAGGATCCACGGTCTCGGAAAGGCCGGAGAGTCCCCCAACAACGTCTCGGGAAGGAGGGCGCACCCGCCCGTGCCCGAGAGGAAGTGGGAGCAGAAGGTCAACAAGAAGGAGGCCAAGATCGCCCGCCAGTCCGCCCTCGCCGCAACGGCTTGCGCGGAGTGCGTGAAGGCCCGCGGCCACCAGTTCGACGACTCCGTGTCGTTCCCCGTCGTCGTTGAGGACGAGTTCAAGGACCTCAAGACCACCGCGGACGTCATCGAGGTGTTCGAGAAGATCGGCATCGGATACGATGTGGAGCGCGCCAAGGAAGGCCGCAAGATCCGCGCCGGAAGGGGAAAGATGAGGAACAGGAGGTACAGGACCCCCGTTTCCGTGCTCATCGTCGTCAGCGACGAGGAGAGGGGCTCGCCCATCTTCAAGAGCGCCGCCAACATCCCCGGAGTCACCGTCGAGGAGGTCAAGACCCTGAACACGAGCATCCTCGCCCCCGGCGGAGATGCCGGAAGGCTCACGGTCTACACCAAATCCGCCATCGAGGCCATAGGAGGCTGGACCCAATGAAGCAGAGCGACGTTCTCATCAGGCCGTACGTCACAGAGAAGGCCATGAACCACATGTCGGGAACCCCGACCCAGGCCCACAAGGACGGCAACAGGATCGAGTTCATCGTCAACAGGAACGCCGACAAGCACCAGATCAAGACCGTCTTCGAGGAGCGCTTCGAGGTCAAGGTCGAGAAGGTGTGGGTCAGAATACAGAAAGACGGGAAGCACGCCATCATCAAGCTCGCGGACGGATACTCCGCGGAGGATGTCGGTGCCCGCGTCGGAGTCTTCTGAAGGTGAGTGAACATGGGAAAGAGATTGATTCCTCAGAGGCGCGGCCGCGGGACTTCGCTGTACCGCTCGCCCAGCCACAGGCACGTCGACGACGTGAGGCTCCCCGCCATGTCAGAGGGCTCCGCCGTCATCAAGGACCTGATCCAGGCCCCCGGAAGGACCTGCCCGCTGGCAGTCCTGGACCTCAACGGCAGGACCGACTACCAGCTCGCTGTCGAGGGGACCAAGGTCGGACAGACCATCACCATCGGCGGAGCGAACATCGCCGCCGGGAACATCACGCAGCTGATCAACATCCCCGAGGGTACCCTCATCCACAACGTCGAGGCCAGGCCCGGGGACGGAGGCAAGTTCGTGAAGACCGCCGGATCCTCCGGCACCGTCGTCTCCAGGGGAGACAAGGTCGTCGTCATGATGCCCTCCGGAACGCTGAAGGAGTTCAGCCCCGACTGCCGCGCCGTCATCGGCGTCGTCGCGGGCGGAGGAAGGGGAGACAAGCCCCTCGCCAAGGCGGGAAAGAACGTGCACACCCTCAGGTCCAGGTCCACCGCGGCCTTCAAGACCAAGGGAGTCGCGATGAACCCCGTCGACCACCCCCACGGAGGCGGAAGCCACGCCCACGTCGGTGGACCCAACTGTCAGAAGAGGACCGCATCGCCCGGTCAGAAGGTGGGTTTCCTGCCTCCTAAGAAAAAGGTAAAGAAGTGATATCATGGCAAAGAAGATCATCGCAGGATCGGCGAAGGCCTCCAGGAGAAAGTCCAGGAAGAAGGCATCGGCGATACAGGCGAGGAGGAAGAAGGAGTTCCTGTACCGCGGGTACAACATGGAGCAGCTCCTCGCCATGCCGTTCGAGGAGTTCCTCGGACTCCTGCCCTCGAGGGCAAGGAGGACCTACCTCAGGGGTCTGAACTACGAGCAGCAGCTCCTGTTCGACAAGCTGATGACGGCCGAGGAGCCGGTCAGGACCCACCGCAGGGACCTGCCCATCATCCCCCAGTTCGTCGGGAAGACCGTGAGCATCTACAACGGCAAGGAATTCAAGGACGTCGAGATCAAGCCCGAGATGATCGGATGCTTCCTCGGTGAGTTCATCCTCACCAGAAAGCCCCCGGTGCACTCCGGACCCGGAGTCGGTGCTACCAGGTCGTCGAAGTTCATGCCGCTCAAGTGAGGTGTCTATCATGGTTTCAGGATACACAGCAACAGCGGACCCCGACACGACCGCGAAGGCCCTCGGAAGGGAGATGCCCGTCTCCCCGAAGTTCGCCCGCGAGGTCGCCGGAATGATCCGCGGCATGAAAGTCGACGTTGCCAGGCAGGCCCTGGAGGACGTCATCGACAAGAAGAGGGCAGTGCCCCTCAAGAGGTACAACAAGCGCGTCTCGCACAAGCCCGGCGTGGGTCCCGGAAGGTACCCCGTCAAGGCCGCGAAGGCCATCCTGGGAGTCCTCGACTCGGCCGCGTCCAACGCGGAGTACAAGGGTCTGGACGTCTCCAACATGGCCATCGCGACGATCTCCGTCGCTAGGGGCCGCACCATCCCCGGGCACATGCCCAGGGCCCACGGCCGCGCCACCCAGTGGAACCAGGAGACCGTCAACCTCGAGATCATCATCGAGGAGGTCGAGTGAAATGGCAGCAGAGAGGAAATTCGTAGCCGAGAACATCCGCAGGGTCCTCCTCAAGGAGTACCTGATGAAGGAGGTCAGCCGCGCGGGGTTCGGAGGACTCGATGTCCAGAGGACCCCCATGGGGACCCGCGTCATTCTCACCACCGAGAGGCCCGGGCTCGTCATCGGACGCCGCGGACAGACCATCAAGAACCTGACCACGGTCATCGAGGACCGCTTCGGGTTCGAGAACCCCCAGATCGAGGTGCAGGAAGTCGAGAACGCTTCCCTGAACGCCCAGATCATGGCCGAGAAGCTCGCCTTCTCCCTCGAGAGGGGCTGGCACTTCCGCAGGGCGGGGCACTCCACGGTCCGCAGGATCATGGACGCCGGAGCCCGCGGCTGCCACATCATCGTGGCCGGCAAGCTGACCGGACAGAGGCACAGGACCGAGAAGTTCAAGGAGGGCTCCATCAAGTTCTGCGGCGAGCCCAAGGCCCAGTTCATGGACCGCGGATACGCCGTCGCGAAACTGAAGATGGGAGTCATCGGCGTGACCGTCGAGATCATGGCCAGGGACTCCAAGCTCCCCGCCGACATCAGCGTCCTCAACAAGACCGAGGCGGCGGCCGTCCTCCCGGACCTCTTCGCCGCTCCCGCAGCAGCCCCCGCCCAGGAGGCCGCCGAGGCGACCGAGGAGGTGCAGTGATATGGCTGCCCTCAAGACCGCCGACATCAGGAACATGAGCGTCGAGGAGCGCAACCAGAAGCTGAAGGAGCTCCGCGACGAGCTGATGCACGAGAGGGGAGTCTCCGCCATGGGCGGAGCCCCCTCCAGCCCCGGGGCCATCCGCGCCCTGAGGCTGAACATCGCCAGGATCCTCACCGTCCAGAAGGAGGAGGAGAAGATCTGATGGCCGAGATCTGCCCAGTATGTGGATTGCCCAAAGAGCTGTGCATGTGCGAGGAGATCGCACGCGAACAGCAGACCGTGAGGATCTCGATCGACAGCCGCAGATACGGCAAGACCGTCACCGTGATCGACGGTATCGATGAGAACGACATCGATATCAACGATCTCGCGAAGAAGCTGAAGAACAGATGCGCCGCCGGCGGAACCTGCAAAGACGGGCGCATAGAACTCCAGGGCGACCACAAGAAGAAGGTCAAAGCTGTCCTGGAGGAGATGGGATTCCGCACAGAGGTCAGATGAGAGACAACCACTTCGTGAGGACCGAACTCATTGGATTGGACGTGGAAGTGCTGTCAGAGCCATACTCCGGCATAGCCGGCAAAGTGGTCGACGAGACGAAGAACACGTTCACCATAGAATCGGCCGGAACTGAGAGAATGGTACCCAAACCACGCAATGAGTTCAGGTTCAGTCACGAGGGCAGGACGTTCGTCATCAGAGGTTCAGAGATAACCCACCGACCAGAAGACAGGATAAAGAAGGTTAGGTGAAGAAATGACAGCAGAAATCAGGAACATCGGTATCGAGGTCGCCCCTCCCAAAGGAGAGTGCGACGATCCCAACTGCCCCTTCCACGGGACCCTTCCCGTGAGGGGACAGATCATCGATGGCGTCGTGTCCACGGTCAAGATGAACAAGACCGTGGTCGTCGAGCGCCAGTACATGAAGTACGCGCAGAAGTACGAGAGGTACGAGAAGAGGAGCAACAGGTACTCCGCCCACTGCCCCAGCTGCCTCGGCGTCAAGGCCGGGGACAGGGTCAGGATCGCGGAATGCCGCCCCATCTCCAAGACCGTCGCGTACGTCGTCATCGAGAAGGTGGAGTGAATGAAGGGAATCGCCGGAAACCAGACCAGGGGCCTCCAGAACGGCTCCAGGCTCACGGTCATCGACAACACGGGGGCGAAGGAGATCGAGATCATCACCGTTCCCGGGTACCACGGCGTCGCCAGGAGGGTCCCCTCCGCAGGCGTCGGGGACCTCGTCATCGCATCCGTGAAGAAGGGAACCCCTCAGATGAGGAGGCAGATCGTCTTCGCAGTCATCGTCCGCCAGAGGCGCCCCATGAGGAGGCCCGACGGAACGATCGTCTACTTCGAGGACAACGCCGCCGTCATCACCACCGAGACCGGGGAGACGAAAGGAACCGACATCAAGGGTCCCGTGGCAAGGGAGGCCGCCGAGAGGTGGCCCCGCGTGTCCGCGACGGCCAGCATCATCGTGTGAGGTGTGAGGAATGGCAAGCAGCAAAGCAAGGGTCCAGAGGAAGAACCAGGCCAATGCCTCCGCGCACGTCAAGAGGAAGATGCTCTCCGCGCACCTGAGCGCCGAACTCCGCGAGAAGTACGGGGTCCGCAGCGCCAGGGTCTGCAAGGGGGACACCGTCATCGTCGTCCGCGGCAACGAGGACATCAGAAACATCGAGGGAAAAGTGCTGAACGTGTACACCAAGACCGGCCGCGTGGCCATCGACGGGATCACGATCAACCAGGCCGACGGCACCGCCGCCGAGCGCCCGATCCACGCGTCCAACCTCGTGATCACCAAGCTGAACACGGAGGACCCGTGGAGGGTCGACGCCCTCTCCAAGAAATCCAAGGAGGCTAGCCAATGAGCGACCACATGAAGAGGCTCGCGGCGCCCAGGACTTGGCCCCTCAAGAGGAAGGCCAACGTCTTCATCGCCAAGCAGAGCGCGGGAGCGCACTCCGTCGAGGAGTCCATGGCCGCCGTCACCGTCCTGAGGGACATGGTCGGCGCCTGCGACACCGCCAGGGAGGCCAAGAGGATCATCGGGAACAGGGAGTTCTTCGTCGACGGCAAGGCCGTCAAGAACCCCAAGATGCCCGTCGGGTTCATGGACGTCGTGTCCGTGCCCAAGATGGACCTCTCCTACCGCATGCTCATCACCGACAAGGGCAAGCTCGCCCTCGTCCCCATCGACGCCGACGAGGCCGCATGGGAGCTGTGCAGGATCGAGGACAAGACCATCGTGAAGGGCGGCAAGTTCCAGCTCAACCTCAGCGGCGGCAGGAACCTCCTCCTGGACAAGAACGACTACAAGTGCGGGGACACCCTCAAGATCGCGTTCGACGGGCAGAAGGTCCTGGACCACTACCCCATGGCGGCCAACGCCACCGTGTTCGTCAAAGAGGGATCCCACGCCGGATCCGTCAAGACCGTGAAGTCCATCGAGACCATCAAGGGACCCGCGGCGAACATCGTCCTGTTCACCGATGGGACCGAGACGGTCGTCACCAACTGCTTCGTCATCGGCGCGTCCGCGCCCGCCATCAAGCTGCCGGAGGCGTCCGAATGAGCGACGTCATGAGGCAGCTCTCTGTTGACAAAGTGGTTGTCAACATCGGCGTCGGCGAGGCCGGCGAGAGGCTCGTCAAGGCGGAGAAGGTCCTCGAGATGGTCACCGGGCAGAAGCCCGTGGAGACCATCTCCAAGACCGTCAACAGGGACCTCGGCATCAGGGTGGGCATGCCCCTCGGATGCAAGGTCACCCTGCGCGGCGAGACCGCGGAGGAGTTCATCAGGAAGGCGCTCTCCATCAGGGAGCACCGCGTTCCCGAGTACTCCTTCGACAAGGAGGGGAACATGTCCTTCGGCATCTCCGATTACACCGACTTCGAGGGTATGAAGTACGACCCCGAGATCGGAATCTTCGGAATGGATGTCAGCGTCGTCCTGAAGAGGCCCGGCAAGAGGGTCGCCCTCAGGCCCCTGCTCTCCAGGAGGATCCCCAAGAGCCACCGCGTGGACCGCGCGGAGGCCATCCAGTTCATGAAAGACAAGTTCGAGGTACAGGTGGTCGAATGAAGCCGAAGAAGCAGTTTGGAAGGTCTGTCGGCTGCACCCGCTGCGGACGCAGGAGGGGGATCATCAGGAAGTACGGCATGCATCTCTGCCGCCAGTGCTTCAGGGACATGGCCCCCGAGCTGGGATTCAAGAAGTATTCGTGAGGTGTTCCAGATGCAGAGCGATCCACTCAACGACGCGATGTGCGTCATCAAAAATGCGGCACTCAACGGTAAATCCGAGTGCATGATACAGCCCTCATCCAAGCTCATCGGGCGCGTGCTCAAGGTCATGCAGGACCGCGGATACGTCACCCAGTTCGAGTACATCGAGGATGGAAAGGCGGGCAAGTTCCGCGTCATGCTCGATGGGGCCATAAACAACTGCGGCGTGATCAAGCCCAGGTACTCCGTCAAACTGGCGGACGTCGAGAGGTACGAGGCCAGGTTCCTGCCTGCCCAGGACTTCGGGCTCCTGATCATGTCAACAACCGCCGGAGTCATCACCCAGGACCGCGCCAAAGAGCTCGGTATCGGGGGGAAGCTCCTAGCTTACGTGTACTGAGGAATAAGAATGACAATCGCAGGGAAAATCGAAAGCACCATCGCTATACCCGGCGGCGTCACGGTGACCAAGGACGGCGACGTCCTCACCGTGAAAGGGCCCAAGGGAGAACTTAGCAGAAACTTCGCGCACCCTGGAATCGATGTGGCCGTGAACGGGGCCGAGGTCAGCGTCAGCTGCGAGTACCCCAGGATCAAGGACAAGGCCATGGTCGGAACCTATGTCGCGCATGTAAGGAACATGATCCACGGCGTGACCGAGGGATACACCTACCACCTCAAGATCGTCTTCTCCCACTTCCCCATGAAGGTGGCAGTGAAGGGGGACCGCGTCGAGATCAACAACTACATGGGAGGACACGCCCCCCGCTTCGCGAACATCGTCAGGGGCTGCACCGTCAAGGTCAGCGGCCAGGACGTGACCGTGGAGGGAATCGACATCGAGGCCTGCGGGCAGACCGCGGCCAACCTCGAGAGGGCCACCTCCAGGCTGGGATTCGACAAGAGAACGTTCCAGGACGGAATCTACATCGTCCAGAAGTCCCACAAGGTGAAAGAATGACAGTCAAGAATCTTACCGACCTGAAAGGCCTCACCGACGCCAACGTCGAGGAGCTCAAGGGGATCGGCATCGGCAGCGTGGCCGAGCTCAAGGAGGCCATCAACGATGACGAGAAGCTCAAGACCGTCATCAAGACCTGCTCCGGCGTCGGGCCGAAGACGGTCGCAGCCTGGAAGGACGCGCTGGAGGGTTCCGAGGAGCCCGCCGCGCCCGCAGCCGAGGAGAAATCCGAGGTCGTGGAGCAGTCCGAGGGAGCGTACGTCGTGAAGCTCAAGCCCGAGCTGGACGACGAGACCACCGACGCGCTCGCAAAGAGGGCGATGATCTCCGGAAGGAGGCCCGCCTTCAAGAGGCAGGAGTGGTTCAGATACTCCAAGCTCGGAGAGAACTGGAGGAAGCCCAAGGGAATCCACTCGAAGATGAAGAGGGGCCTCAAGAGGCGCCCGCCCATGGTCGAGGTCGGATACCGCGGACCCGCAGAGGTCAGGGGTCTCCACCCGTCCGGATTCGAGGAGGTCCTCATCCACAACGTCGAGGGTCTCGAGAACATCGATCCCAAGAAGCAGGCGGTCCGCATCGGCGGAACCGTCGGAACGAAGAAGAGGATGGCTATCGAGGACAGGGCGGACGAGCTCGGCATCAGGGTCCTCAACAGGATGGTGTGAGCATGTCCGATCTTAGCAACCAGAGAAGGATGGCCGCAGAGGTCCTCAAGTGCGGGCAGAACAGGGTCTGGATGAACCCGGACCGCCTCGACGAGGTCGAGGACTGCATCACCCGCGCCGACATCCGCACCGCCATCGCGTCCGGCCTGATCAAGGCGAAGCCGAAGAACGGCACGTCCAAGGCCAGGATAAGGTACGCCGCGGGCCAGAAGGCCAGCGGGAAGAGGAAGGGACCCGGATCCAGGAAGGGAACCGCCAACGCCCGCGTCCGCGACAAGGAGCGCTGGATGGCCACCATCAGGCCCATCCGCGACGAGCTGAAGACCCTCAGGGCCGACGGCAAGATCACCCCCGCAGTCTACAGGCTGTACTACAGGAAGGCCAAGGGAGGCATGTTCAAGTCCCGCAGGCACCTCAGGCAGCACATGATCGCCGCGGGTCACCTCAAGGAGGAGGAGAACTGATGGCAAACGGTCCTAGATACAACGTAGCCTTCCGCAGGAGAAGGGAGGAGCGCACCGACTACTACGCCCGCAAGAGGCTCCTTTCGAGCCACGAGGCCAGGGCGATCGTCAGGAGGTCCAACAAGAACGTCACCATCCAGTTCGGAGAGTTCGGGATGGAGGGCGACAGGATCCTCGCGTCCGCGAGCACCAGGGAGCTGGCCGGAATGGGCTGGACCCGCTCGTGCTCCTCGATCCCCGCCGCGTACCTCGTCGGGTACCTCGCGGGAAAGAGGGCTGTCAAGGCCGGGATCGAGTACGCCGTGCTCGACATCGGCATGCAGAAGGTCCAGCACGGAGGCGTTCTGTTCGCCACCGTCGCCGGCATGTGCGATGCGGGACTCGAGGTCCCCCACGGAGAGGACGTCCTCCCCGCCGAGGACAGGCTCCTCGGGAAGCACATCGATGAAGCAATCGAGGCCGAGATCAACGGCCTGAAAGAGAAGATGGAGGCTGAGTGAAATGGCTGACTGGGTTCCCAAAACCAGACTGGGACAGATGGTCCTCAACGGAGAGGTCACCACCATGAGCGACGCCCTGGCCACCAAGCTGCCCCTGCGCGAGCCCGAGATCGTGGACATCCTCCTCCCGGACCTGAAGGACGAGGTCATCGACCTCAACATGGTCCAGAGGATGACCGACTCCGGAAGGAGGGTCAGGTTCGCCGTCACCTGCATCGTCGGGAACGGCGACGGGTTCATCGGCATCGGCAGGGCAAAGGGCAAGGAGGTCGGACCTTCCATCAAGAAGGCGATCGACAACGCCAAGCTGAACATGATCGAGATCAAGAGGGGCTGCGGCTCCTGGCAGTGCGGTTGCGGACAGGCTCACAGCCTGCCCTTCGAGGTCACCGGTTCCTCCGGTTCCGTCACCGTCTCGCTGAAACCCGCACCCAGGGGAGTGTCCCTGGCGGTCGGAGACGTGGCGAAGAGCCTCCTGACCCTGGCCGGCGTCAACGACGCGTGGGGATTCGCCAGGGGCAACACGAAGACCAAGGTGAACTACGCCATGGCCACCTTCGACGCCCTGAGGATGACGTCCCGCATGAGGGTCACCGACGAGCAGGCCAAGAGCCTGAACATCGTGTCCGGCCCCACCGGGGTCAACTACGCCGAGAGCGGCGAGCAGCAGGAGGAGTGAAGATGGCTTACGTAGTCATCCGCGTCCGCGGTATCCCCGATGTCAACAGGGACATCGAGCACACCATGGACCTCCTGGGCCTCAACAGGGTCAACCACGCCGTCGTCGTCCCCGAGACCGACTCGATCAAGGGAATGCTGCAGAAGGCCAAGGACTACGTCACC
>CAVABN010000018.1:0-23857 GCA_963586845.1 Bifidobacteriaceae bacterium | reverse complement strand
AGCGGATGTGCTCAACCTCCCGGCCATGGCCGAGCTGCAGGCGCAGCATCCGGGGAAGACGATCGTGGTCAGGGGGATGTTCTCCCACATCAGCTACGTCTCCGGGTTGGAGCCTTTGAAGCTCGTCGTGGTGGACAACGTCCCTCCGTCGCCCTCGAAGCTCGGCGTCCTCGTGAGGAGGGCCCTGGCATCCGGATACGTGGACCTCCCCATAGTGGTGGAGGACAGGATAATCGACATGGCCGACAAGGTCCCCGAGGTACAGACTCCCGCGGTCATGTTCCCGTGCAGGGTGTCCCATCTGACGGCCGACAGGCCGGTGTACTTCCTGGACGATGCTCCGAAGGTCGATCGGCAGGTCACATTGATCGGATGCCACCTGTCCTACAGGATCTACAGGGAGCTCTACGGCTCCGACGTGCCCTTCATAAACGTCTGTCCGGCCGATTACGTCGAACCGGACGAGATGACCATAGTGAAATGCTGCAAGGTCAAGGAGGGCCACGAGCGCTCCGGGAACACGGTCAGGGTCCCATGGGGGGCCACCGTCCCGGAGGTCGTGGACGCCATCAACGACCTCTTCTCCGGTTCGCGGCGAGGGTCCTTCCGCGGTTGAGCGCCTTGTAGCCCTCTTCGGCGTTGCCGGCCTTGCACAGAAGATTCCCCAGAGCGTACCACGAATCCGCATCGTCGGGATCCATCTCGAGATGCAGCCTCATGTGCGCGATGGCATCCTCGAGACGGCCGCTTTCCGCCAATTCCCTGCTGTGGCTGCGGCCCTTGGTCTCCTCGTCGAGGATGCGGACCATCTCCTTCCGGGCCCTGTTCATCAGGACCTCCACGGAACTGGCCGTGAGCCAAGGATACCGGCCCATCAGCATGCGCATGAAGGGTTCGGCGGCCTCGCGGTCGATCTCGCACGAGGTGCCCTTGAAGAGCCTCCTGGGCACGTCCACGGTCAGACTGCCGTGGGTGACCTCGATGCAGTCCGCCTGCGTCATTTCCTGAACTTCACCAGGCGTCCGCACTCGTCCCTCTTGCTCACTCCGAATTCCGTGAGCTTCGAGAGCTTGGCGGTGTCGAACACCGGACCGTCTTTGCAGACGCGGGAATCGTCCATGACGCAGCATCCGCAGACGCCGGCCCCGCATTTCATGTACCTCTCCAGGGACAGCTGGCATTCGACGCCGAGCTCCTGGCAGGCCTTGAACGTGAACCACAGCATCACTTCCGGACCGCAGGCCAGGATGCACGAGTAATGCTTGGATTCAAGCTTCTCCTTCATGAGCTGGACGGCGTTGCCGTGGAATCCCCTGCTGCCGTCGTCGGTGGCGATCCACAGGTTGGGAGTTGCTTTCCCGGCTATCTCGTCCATGATGACGTCCCTGTCCGAGCGGGCGGCGATGATCGCATCGGCGCCGGTCTGCTCGATGGCGGGCATGACAGCCGCCGTTCCGACCCCTCCTCCGATGATGAGGATGTCCTTCTTCGACAGGTCGAATCCGTTCCCGTAGGGTCCGCGGATGCGCAGCGCATCGCCGACGGACATCTGGTGGAGCGCCCTGGTGGCCTCTCCGATCGCTTTGACCGTGATCCCCTTGGTCCTGCCGCATATCCTCGACACGGACATGGGGATCTCGTCGACCCCGGGGACCCACACCATGACGAACTGCCCCGGCCTGACCTCGGCGTCCCATTCGAACTCGAAGGTCTTGGTGTCGTAGCACTCGTCGGTTATCTTACAGATTTTGACGACATCGGTCATGGGCCACCCCCACCATGGAGGCGATGGAACTGTATCCGTAGTCCTCCATGAATTTCTCGAGCCCCTTGTTCACCTTGTCGAACACCTCAGGTCCCTCCGTTCCGACGGCGCTGCCGATCTGGAACGCGCAGGCCCCGGCCATTATGTATTGGGCGGCGTCGCGCCAGTCGGTGATCCCGCCCACCCCGATGAGGGGGATGTCGAGTACGGTCCTGAGGTCGTAGATCGCCCTGACCCCGACGGGTCTGATGCCGGCTCCGGAGAGCCCTCCGAACCTGTTGCTCAGGAGGGGCCTGGCGAACTCGGGCTCGATGACCATCGCCTTCAGCGTGTTGATCGCCACGACCGCGTCCCCTCCGGCATCCTGGACGGCGCGTCCGATGTCGGCGAGGATGTGGGTGTTGGGCGTGAGCTTCGCCCACACAGGTATGGACACCGAGGATTTCACCGCCGAGACGATGGATTTCACCATCGCCGGATCCGTGCCCACCTCCATCCCGTACCCCTTCGCATGGGGGCAGGACAGGTTGAGCTCCACGGCGCAGGCGCCGTAGTCCTCCATCCTCCCGGCGAGCTTGGAGAAATCGTCGGGGGTGGCGCCGTATATCGATCCGACGACCTTCCCGGCCTTCGTGGCGACCTCCATCTCCTCCTTGAAGAGCTCGATCCCGGGGTTGGGCAGACCCATGGCGTTGACGTACCCGCCGGGGACCTCCGTGAAGCAGGGGTTGGCGTGTCCGGCGTTGGGCTCCAGCCCCACCGATTTCGTCACGACCGCCCCGCATCCGCATTCGATCATGCGGGCCAGCGAAGGCCCTGTCTCGTCCATGATCCCGGAAGCGACCATGCCCGGCTTGTCCAGCGCGATGCTCCCGATCTCGGTCCTCAGCGATACCATAGACGATGCGATGGCCGACGCGTTTATAATGGTCGCGCGAGCGTTAATATGGGGGACGGTATCGGGGACCCATGGACCCGGATTCCGTACGTCGCGATTTCCCCACGATCCGCAATGGCAAGGGGATCTATCTGGACAGCGCCTGCCAGTCCCTGAGACCTGACAGCGTCATCCGCGCGATCACGGAATACTACGAGGAGTACCCGGCATGCGGGGGCCGCAGCGTCCATTCCATGGCGACCCGCGTCTCCATGATGCTCGACGAGACTAGGGAGACCCTGGCCCGCTTCTTCGGGACGAAGGATCCGGACTGCTACATCTTCACCCGCAACACCACCGAGGGTCTGAACACCGCCGCGTACGGATTGGACCTGAAGAAGGGGGATGTCGTCGTCACGACGGATGCGGAGCACAATTCGAACCACGTCCCTTGGCTCAGGCTCGCCGAGACGGTGGGGATCGAGCGCCGTATGACCAAGTCGGGAAAGGACGGGGTGTTCGACCTCGAATCCTTCCAGAAATGCATGGACCGCAGGGTGAAGGTGGTGTCCGTCCAGCACGCCAACAACGTGACGGGATGCACGATCCCCGTGAGGGCGGTCACCGAGATAGCGCACGATTACGGCGCGACGGTGATCATCGACGGGGCCCAGGCGGCTCCGCACATGCCCGTCGATCTTGAGAAGATAGGCGCGGACATCTACTGCATGTCCGTCCACAAGATGCTCGGACCGTCCGGTATGGGCGTCATGTACGGAAGGCGCGAAGTCCTGGAGAAGCTCCGCCCCATGTCCCTCGGAGGAGGGACGGTCGGTCTGACCACCTACGATTCGGTCAACCTCGCCCCGATACCGGACAGGTTCGAGGCCGGTCTGCACGACTACGCCGGCATCGCCGGGACGAAGGCGGCCATAGAGTACCTCTCCAAGGTCGGGATGGAGGAGATCGAGAACCGGGACAGGGAGCTGATCTCCCGCATGTGCTCCGGACTCGAGGACCTCAAGGGGCTCCACCTGGTGGGGCCGGAGGACCCGGCCCTCAGGGGGAGCGTTTTCTCGTTCAACATCGACGGCCTCGGCGCCCATGACATCGGGATGATGATGGACAGCATGGCCGGGATCATGATCCGCTCGGGCATGCACTGCGCCCACCCGTTCTACGTGTCCAGGGGCATCGACGGGAGCGCCCGCGCCTCCACGTATCTGTATAACAACGAGGCCGAGATAGACGCCTTCATCGACACCGTCAGGCACATCGCCGAGACCTTCGGCAGCTGATTTCGTCACCCTGACGTCGGAACCGCGGTCGAGTTCGAACGACCCTCCATACAGGGTGTACGCCCTGAATTCCTTCCCGTCCCGCGTCACGGTCACGATGTGGTCCGATACGGACACCGTCTGCCCGTCCCTCGGTATCAGGTCTGCGCCCCTGAGGTCGAGTTCCTGCGCTTTCGAGTTCTGGAACCTGTCCAGCAGGGACGCCAGGGATTCCGCTAGATCCTCGTCCATCTCCGATTCCTTGGCATCCTCCGCATGGGTCATCACCCCGAGGGCGACTCCCAGGAGGGCGATGCCGCATACGCACATCACCGCCCTGGAAAGGGTGAACTCGATCATGTCACGACCCTCACCCCGTAGACCCCTTCGCAGATCTCGCATCTCAGGGATACCATGGCATCCCCAGAGATCTCCGTCTCGCCGCCGAGGATCTCCACCGACGGGTTCTGGAGCAGGACCCTCTCCCGTTCCTCCCCGTCGATGAATATCCTGATGGAGAACGCGTCGCCCTCGTCCCCTCCGATGGCCAGGGACTCCCCCGCCGGGAGGGACAGCGAGACGGTCACGGTGGTCCCGGACCCGCCGTAGTAGGCCCTGGAGACGCCGTCGGCCAGGGTCCTGGCCTCCGACATGGATTCCGACGTCTCCATCCCGTGCTCGGCCACGTCGGCCATGTTCAGCACGATGGGGGTGACCGTGGCGATGATGAGCATCGCGATGGTCAGCTTGAACGGGAGCCCCAGTATCCCCCTGTCGTCCGACCTCAGAGTATCACCAGCACCTTGTACGTCTTGTCGCTGGTGTAGCCGGCCTTGGAGATCTCGATCGTGAGGTTCCCGGTCTTGCTGTTGCCCAGGGGATCGATGGTCAGGTCCGTGAAGACCGCCCTGCCGTCAGTACCCGTGGTCGCATGCGGGGTCTTCCCGTCCGAGGAGACGTTCATCCCGCTGAGGATGACGACCGCGCCCTCGAGGTACTCCCCGTCCTGGTCGGTCACGGTGACGACGAACGAACCTATCGACCTGCCGTCGACCTCGATGCAGTCCTCGTAGTCCACATCGCCGATGGACTGGGGGGTGTCGAGGTTCCCCATCCATCCGACGATTATCGCAGTGCCCATGGTCGCCACGAGAATGACGATCATGAGCTGGAGCGGGAGTCCTTCTATCCCGCCCATATCCGATGTTCCGCTGTTTGCCGATCTCATATGGATCGGACGCGTTTCTGCGGAACAGATTATAAAGCACCACTACTGCAGTCAGTATGACCTGAAAGTCTTCGAAATGTAGACCCGGCCAGAGGGACCCTCGCGAGCACGGTGTGCTTCGCCCCGCCGGGGGAGAGGACGCTCTTCATCACGAGCACCTCCGAGCATTCGAACCTGCAGAAGCCGGTCCTGCGGTGCTCCTCGAAGAGGTCCCCGGGCATGAACCCGTCCCTGCATCTCGCGATCGTGACGTGGGCCTTGAACGGCTTGGTGTCGTGCGCGATCCCTGCGTCGGTCAGGTTCTTCTCTATCTTCGCCGCCAGGGCCTTGAGGACGTTGGCCGGCGTCACCCCCATCCACACCACCGACGGGCGGCGCTCGTTGGGGAAGGCGCCCACGCCGGACAGGGTCATCTCGAACGGCGAGAACCCGGATGCGGCGCGTTTGACGCATTCCGCGATCTTCTTCACCTTGGATTCGTCGACGTCGCCGATGAAGCACAGCGTGATGTGCGTCTGCTCGGGAGGGGTCGCCCTGACCCCGGCGGAGGAGAGATCGGAGCGCAGCGATGCGATCGCCGGCGTATCCGGCACGGGGATGGAGATGAACGTTCTGATTATGCTCATTCCCTCAGCTCCGGGTGCTGCGTCAGGATGTGCTCCAGGAGGCCTTCGCATCCCTCGGAGATGTCCCTGTAGGTGGTTTCGAAATCGCCGGTGTAGTAGGGGTCGTCGACGTCTCCTCCGCCGACGTAGGACATGAGCATCCTCAGTTCGCAGGAATTACCTGACGGTCCGGTGCGGGTCATGTAGTCGAGGTTGCTGCGGTCCATCGCGATCACGTAGTCGTAGTCGACGTAGTCGGCGCGGATGATGCGCCTGGAATGCTTGCCTTCGCAGGAGATCCCGTGCTCGCGCAGCGTCGCAGCGGCCCTGCGGTCGGGGGAGTCGCCGATATGCTCCCCGCTGGTGCCCGCGGACGCCACATCGAAGCGGTCCGCCAGGCCTTTCTCGTCCAGGATCTTCTTGAAGATGAACTCGGCCATGGGGCTGCGGCAGATGTTGCCGTAGCAGACGAACAACACTCTTATCTTTCTCATATGTCCCCAGGCGAATGCGGAGGTTGTCTTTATCTTCTCGGCTGAAAGAACGGTTCCAGGGCGTGCCGCGGGGTCGAAGTGTCTTTTTATAGTGCGATGCGGTTCCAGCGGACATGATGCAACCCAAGCTGTCCACCCAGGACAAGATTGTCAACGCGCTTCCCTTCGTCGCCCTCATCGTCATCCTGGCGGTCGGCGTCGTCATGGCCCTCTGAAGAGGATCAAACGCATGTCCCGGACCTCGTCCGGGACCTACATTTATCATAAACGGTCCGAAAATCGATACGGAGTTCCCGCGATGGCCCCCGAAGCCCGTTTCATCTACGAGTCCGACAGGTCGCTCGCAGAGGAGGCCGTCGATTCCGTCCATGATTTCCTCGTATCCAACGGCTGTTCGGAGAGGACCGCCATGCAGTTCGACCTCATCGTCGAGGAGGTCTTCCTGAACATCTGCGATTACGCGTACGGGGAAAGGTCGGGGGACGTCCACATATTCTGTTCTATATCGGACGGCTCGGTGACGGTGCGCTTCGAGGATTCCGGTCCGATGTTCGATCCCACAGCGAAGGAGCATGAGGATCCCGGCGACGACGTCGCGGGATGGCCGGTTGGCGGACTGGGGATCAAGCTGACCCTCGGGATAGCCGACAGGGCGGAGTATTCCTACGGGGACGGGAGGAATTCCTTCACCGTCTCCAAGAGATTGTAAAAGATCCGGACCCCGGAGGGTCCGGTAAAGGGGCGGGATTCCCCGCCTGGATGTTCACTGTTTGTCCATCTGGGCGACCATGCGCTTGGCTGCCTGGTTGCCCTTGGATGCCGCTTTCCTTATCCACTCGGCGGCCTTGGCGGGATCCTTCTCGGTCCCGACGCCGTCCTGGTAGCAGCGTCCGACGATGAACATCGCGTCGGGGTCTCCCTTCTCGGCGGACCTGAGGTACGCCTGGAACGGGGACTCCTTCTCCTTGATCTCCACCTTCTGCCCGGTGAGCTTCTCGACGATCTCCCTCGACATGATGTGGCCGAACTGTGCCGCGCGGGTGTACCAGTCGATGGCCTTGTCCATGTCCTTGGCGGTGCCGAGGCCGTTCTGGCAGCAGTATCCGGCATAGTAGAGGCAGACGGGGTCGTCGTTCTCGGCGCCCTTGACGAACCACTGGTACGCGACCTCGGGGTTCTTCTCGACGCCCTCGCCCTCCATGTACCCGTATGCGACGTGGTATTGGGATTTGGCGAACCCGTTCTCGGCCAGCTGCTTGTGGATGGCGAAGGACTTGGCGATGTTCTTCTCGACCCCGCGTCCCTTGGCGTAGGCCTCCGCGACGGAGTACTGCGCCTTCATGTAGTTGTCCTCGGCGGCCCTGTTGAGCCAGATGAAGGCCTGCTCGTCGCTCCTCTGGACACCACGACCGAGCGAGTACGCGTTGCCCACGTTGAAGCAGGCGACGTCGTTGCCGTGCGCGGCGGACATGAGGTAGTATCTCATGGCGAGCTTGCTGTCCTTCTTGATGCCGGACCCGTTGGAGTAGTTGTCGCCGGTGACCAGCTGGGCGTATCCGTCGCCCAGGTCGGCGGCCATCTTGAACCAGGTGGCGGAGACCTGCGTGTTCTTCTTGACCTGCTTGCCGCGGGCGTTGAGCTGTCCGAGCATGACCATCGCATCGGTCACGCCGAGCGACGCGGCCTCCTCCAGGAGCTTCAGCCCGAGGTCGCGGTTCTTCTCCGTCCCGACTCCTCCGATATGGCACCTGGCCAGGCCGAACACGGCGGAGACGGATCCCCTTCCGGCGGCGGCGGAGTACCATGCGTAGGCCATGGGTCCGTCCTTCTCGACGCCCACTCCGTCCATGTAGCATCTTCCCAGGTGGTACATGCCCATGGAGCTACCGGCGTCGGTGAGCTCGGAGTAGATCGCGAAGGCCTTGCTGCGGTCCCTCTCGACCCCGTACCCGTACTCGTAGCAGTCGCCCAGGTACACGGCCGCGGGGGCGTAGCCCTCGTTGGCGAGCTCCTGGAGCATGGCTGCCCCCTTGCCCCTGTCGCGGGACGTGCCCATCCCGTTCAGGACGCAGAGCGCCTTCATGCAGCGGGCGGCGTTGTGGCCGGATTCCGCTGCTTCGGAATAATCGGCGAACGCCCCTGCGGGGTCGAACTCGGTACCGACGGCCAGCTCCTTGAGCTTCCCCAGCACGAGGGTCGCGTCCGGGTCGTCCGCTCCCGCCTTCTGCTTGAAATGATCGAAAATGGCGCCGTCCTTCGGCGTCTCGTGCGACTGGTAGTAGTCGGACAGCCATCCGTACGCCTCCGCGTTGCCCTCTATAGCGGCACGGAACATCCACATGCAGCCCTCCATGGGATCGGCAGGGACGACCAGGCCGTTGGTGTAGCAGAAACCGACGACGAACTGAGCCCCGGGGTGACCCCTTTTGGCTGCTTTGATGTACCAACTGAAGGCGGCAGACTCGTCCGCGTCGACATCCCTGCCGAGCGCGTAACTCTGCCCTAGCTCGAAGCAGGACTGCACGTCCCCTGCCTCGGCCTCGGAAATCAACTTCTGAAAGTTTTCCATCGGACGACCGCAACGGTTAGAGCTTATATAATACACGCTGGGGACGGTCGGGGAGGGAGCGAGGCGGACCCGTTGTTTCCGGGGGTCCGTCCGTCCCGTTCAGGCTATCCCTTTCGCCTTGTCTATCGCCCTGTTCCTGAAGTAGAGCAGGATGGCGATCCCCACGAGGGTGAAATCCAGGACGTAGAAGGCGAACACGTAGGTGATGTTGTCCGCGGCGATCTTGCTGAGCATCCCGCAGACGTAGGCGAATTCGATCACGCCCATGAACGCGAGGCTGGTGCCCCTGGCGGTCCTGGCGCGGTACGCCCTCAGGATGTTGAACGGCCATGCCGCCGCGAATCCGAGCATCATCAGGGATTCCAGCACGCTCGCCAGGAAGATGCCGTCCAATCAGGCCACCTTCTTCAGGATGTAATCCGAACTCCCGAATCCCATCTTCTCCGCGTGGACGAAGGTGCTCTGCCAGTCCGTGTCGGGCTGGACGCATTTGAAGATGTCAGCAGGCTTCTTCCCGCCGCTGTTCTTCCACAGGATCGATCCGGGCACCATTTGCTGCTCCTGCACAAGGTCGATGCACGCCTTGTCGAGGGCGACCGGATCCTTGGAAGCCAGGATCCCCACGTTGGGGACCACCGGCATGTCGTTCTCGCCGTGGCAGTCGCAGTAGGGGGACACGTCGCAGATCACCGATATGTGGAGGCACTCCTTTCCCTTGACGGCGCCCATGGCGTATTCCACGATCTTCCTGTTCAGGACGTCGAAGCTCTCGTCGAACATGGGTTCGATGGCGTCGAACGGGCAGACGCTGACGCACCTCCCGCATCCGACGCACCTGTCCTCGTCTATGACGGCCTTCTTGTCCTCGAAGGAGATCGCGTCCATGGCGCAGAACTCCCTGCACCTGAGGCATCCCCTGCACTTCTCCGGGTCGGCGTACGGCCTCCCGGCGGAATGCATCTCCAGCTTCCCCCTGCGGGAGCCGCATCCCATGGCGAGGTTCTTGAGGGCGCCCCCGAACCCGGCCTGCTCGTGGCATTTGAAGTGGGACAGGGTGATCAGGACGTCGGCATCGGCGATGGCGCGCCCGATCTTGGCGGTCTTGACGTAATCGCCGTTCACCGGGATCTCGACGTCGTCGTCGCCCTTCAGGCCGTCGGCGATGATGATCTGGCAGCCGGTGGACATGGGCGAGAACCCGTTCAGGTTCGCGGTGTCCATGTGCTCGACCGCGTTCTTCCTCCTCCCGACGTAGAGGGTGTTGCAGTCCGTGAGGAAAGGTATCCCGCCGTTCTCCTTCACGAGGTCGGCCACCACTTTCGCATAGTTGGGCCTCAGGAAGGACAGGTTCCCGTACTCGCCGAAGTGCATCTTGATCGCTACGAACTTGCGTTCCATGTCGATGTCGCCGATGCCTGCGGCCCGGACGAGACGTTCGGTCTTCATGAGCAGGCTGTCGCCGATCCTGCAGTTCATGTCGGTGAAATAGACCGTCGGGGATTCCATGAGCGTCCGCAACGACGGCTCGTATATACGGTGTCGTCAGGAACTTTCGGTTTTGTCGTAAGGAGCGTCGGAGCGTCGGATGAAAAGAGGAGGGAGGACCCGTCCGAGGGTCGTTCGGAGGGTCCGGGTTAAGCGATCCCGGGGGACCGCATTTGAAGGAGTCATTCCTCGGGCTTCGTTCTCACTTCGCGGTAGATCACGAACGCCCATAGGATGAATCCGATCAGGATCACGAGAAGCCAGACGTTGCTCATTGAAAATTCATAGGCACCCTGTCTGTTAAAAATTAGGATGCTTGCTTCAGGAGCTATCTGGGACCTAGATAGAAGTCTGTAGTCGAGCATGCTTCCGATTTGATTTCCGACGAACATTATGGCACCGAATAGAATCAACGTTGTTGCCAGCATCATCAGTGTCTTCTGTCTCATTGCTCTGCCTCCCAGACAAGATAGAGGGTCATGTCATTACGCATCGTCAGTACGTCACCCACATGATATTGAATCACTCCAGAGTTGAGGCTGGTTGAAAAACCTGCCAATCTATGGCCTGTCTTGGTAACATCCACATCGTACAGTGTTACATGTCCTCCGTCGCTGACGGTGTAAACGTCCGGTATGGTAATATCATATGTCGGGTCCTCATCCCAATACATGAAGCCATCCGCCCCATTATGCATTACTGTAAGAGTATGCGGATTGCTCTTGCAGATGACACCTATGTTCTGCTCGAACGTATTGTAAACCCAACTGGGATGCAATCCGAGCCATCCTGTTTCTCTTTTACAAAATTCTACCGTGTACTTGTCGGTGGCCACATAGTTTCCCGTCTTGGTGAAATCGTTGCAATCGACCCGGACCACCTTTCCAGGTTTGACCGTATACGTGTTCTTCGCCACGCTTTTTCCGATATCCAGTTCATGGTTAAGGCTGAATTCTCTTGTACCATAATTGGTTGAATCGACAACAATCACATCGCTGATGGAATATGACCATGATACGCCTGCACTGACAACTCCGTCAGAGTTTACACCGATATTCACACCTACCGTAGTTGTACCAGCGGATGTTGTGGGCGCGTAATCGAGGATTTTATGCCCCTGGAATAACTTGCTGTACACCCCTACTTCGGAAGTACGCCGGTTGTTATCCGGAACTGTCTGAATGTTGTATTTGGTGTAGTAATAGTTGTAACTCACGTTGTTCTCATTCAGAGGGAAATACGAGGTGTTGATATTCAACCATCCGTACCCATTACAGTACTTGTAGGACTCGCATAGGAGTTCGGTACCCCACTGTGCGTAGTTGGAGTTGATCACAGCGTTTTCAGGTCCGGTATTCTGAGCCATCTGGGATGTCGGAGTATTCTGTTTCTCGATCCAGTTTCCGAGTTCTTGGATCGATTGTACTGGAGAGCCCCCTGTGAAGCTGCAGCATATCCATTTGCTCTCTTTGTAGCAGATGGAGTAGAGATCTGCATCATCGGAGAATCCGACCATAGGGAGATTCGAGGTTTCATTCACGAAAATGCTCACATCGTTTCCAGCGACAGTCTTGCCTTGTTGGACAAGATTGAAAACGGTGTTGTTAATCGTGGATTGTCTGCTGGCCTCAATCCACGATGGATCGATTATGACGGTTTTGATGCTTTGAGTCAACATACTCGGATTATGGATGGTTCTTGTTCCTATTCCGCAGTCTCTTGAGAGAACGTTCGCGGCTACCGGGGTCGTATCGGCGGATAGGATGGCGACTTCAATCTCATCCTGATTCGTTGTTGAAACAATTATAGACGGTGATGCAGCAACACATGTGATGCTACACCCGAGTATCATGCTCGCCAGTAGAACGGCGATCATCGCTCTTTTCGGATTCATAGGCTGTCACCGGATGTCACATCCAACCAATGTACATTTTTCACTACTTAAGTAGATTGTCTTGATTCTTGAGAAATTATATTTTAAACAATCTATGTAATAGAAATAAAGTAGAAATATACACTTCCTTCGAATACACAGATGGAGCTGATTATGGCGAATGGAGTGTTTACAGCTGTTTTCATCATAACATGACTACAGGCACTCTTCGACTCCCGAGGGTGGCCTTATTTCGGCTTATATGACACAGATCACAGATCTCAGTCTTCACTCGTCGTACACACGATTCTTATATCCAAAACTTGGAGGAATATGGTCTTTCACAGGGTCTTCTACAGGTCCGAGTTTAGCGCGTCCAACTATGTACTCTAAGACCGGACAGATATTGTTTCCCCTGTATTGCGAAAAGGCAGGAGTGGAATGAACCCAACTACTTCTATTGAAGCCGTATGACTTGAACTCGAGTTTGTAATATTCCTGAACTCCACGGAATTGTATAGTTTAATTGAATATTATTCTGCTATAATATTTTACCGTAATTAGAATAATATTATATAGCTCAGAATGGATGATTCAATTATGTCGAAAGATGATACGATACAACAGGAATACGAACCGCCGATAGTAACTAACGAGGATGATGGTATCCGTCCGATGGCTATCGTCTTCCGTTATTTCTAAGAAGTCGGATCTGTGCAATATTGTTGCTATGAGAGGATCCAGTGAGGGTTTAATCACTATCGAATGTACGGAAAAAAGCAGTTTACGCGGAATCGTCTTCCAGATGCTTCACGGGCAGGAATCTGTCAAATCCTTAAACGACATGGAATTTGAATTCTGCGGAGTGCTGATGTCTGAGATCAGAGAGGGTGATGTCGATGTCTTTGTTTTATGAAAGAAGGCGTGGTGTCTGTACGATGTGCGTGATTTGGGCGGTAGTTGCTGTGATCGCCGCATACATGTTGAACGATAATTACGACCCTAATACTGTGGTATCACTGATCATTAGTGCTGTGTTTATGAGTATTGCCGTTGTTGCGTATCTCGGTCATTACCAATTCATTACAGGATTATCGACGATGAGTCTGGAAGAGTTGAATCAGTACGACCTTGAAGCTATTACGTATTACACTGGCATATGCATGTTCGCCACATCTATCACATCCTTCACAGTGTATGTTGTGGCTACTTTCAAGACCGATTATTCCACGGCTTTGATGTATGCTGCTACGACCGCAGTCGCTATACTGATTATATGGGCTGCCTGGATGACATTTTCCTCTAGATTCAAAAATAAGAGGTAGTGCTGTGGTTGTATCAGTCCCGATATTCTCAATGTCTCTGAACGTTACTCTGAGGTGCAATCGGAGACGCAAACATTCTTCAATCCAGCGGAGAAGGTTCGATTCCAATAGAATTGGATGATTAGACACTTCAGTCGGTCTGCTTGTGCGATGGCGAACCTCTGATTAGGAGAGATTTGGTTCTGCAGATGATATTGGTTCTTTCCCGGGGGTCAGATGATCGTCGACATGATCATCCATGGGATACTCACGACAGAGGATACTGAAAGGGACCCGAAGTCGGCCGAGATGGGCAAGGTCTATGCGAGTGTCGATGGAATCGGAGAGTCGCACAATCGGTTAAGGAATGATCCGGATTCTTTTGATGCTGTGATTACAGCAATCAGGACATGAGTGGACCCTGAATAGATGCTAGAGTCGCGATGACGGGGTGTTGATATGGCAAGAACAGAGATGATTCAAATCAAAATGTCCGTTCCGATAGAATTGCTGGAACGGGAGATCGATAAACTGGAAGAAACAGGCGATACTTGGAATGACAAACTATTAAAGAAACAGTTGGAACTCATCAGATACAGGTATCTTGGCATGACCATGATCACGGCGACAAAGCTTCTCCGTGTAAATTTACAGACCGGTTACAACTGGCAGTCCGTTTGGAATGAGTCGGGGCTTGATGGGCTGAGGGAGCTCAGCGCTAATTCTTCCCCCCGTATGAGTGCGGAATAGATGCGGAATGTTGCGGATCTCGCATGTGAGAACGATATGAGCACTGCTGATGTGGCGGAATACATCAAATCCAATTACAGGATCGACATCTCAGTTTCGCAGATCAAGAAGAGATTCCTGAAAATGGGTTTGCTGCTGATATCTGTAGATCACCTCGTCCAGTCGGCCGATGGGCCCGTTGTGCAACACAATGAGAAGTGGAGGTTTCCTGGTCAGGAGTGAGCTTTACAGTCGAGTGGGACTCATACTTACTCGGAGCGCTCACAGCCAATCGGAGGGCGGATCAATAGGGATGTGAGGCCAGTCAGGGCCATCATCACAAGCATCAATTGAATTCGCTGTAGTTTTTAACGATATATGCCAAGACAATGACAAGTACGACGACACATAGTAGCAGAGATAGTATTTCTAGCGCAGTGTTCGAGATTATACAGGAAGCGATCAATAGAATGAATGGCAGATGGATGATTCCAACCAGTCTACACAGTCTAGTCAATTCACAATCATTGTATTTTTTCTTTTCATCGCTTGTCAGCACATTGTAGCCAGAAATGTACCATGAGCCCTTTCCTAATAACAAGACAGTGCTAGCGAATATGAAGATGACGAGCATCCCATAGAGAAACAGGGTGGTGTCGGTGAATGCAACAAGAAGGAGGATGATGATCATCATTGGGACGATGATCATGAATGCGGTTGTTTTCTGTTCTTCTCTCATTTGATCACCAAAGTGAGTAAAAGTTAAGGAATAACGTGAAGTGTGGAATCCTGAATACGATTGAGATCTGCCACAGTAGAATCGTCCTACATGTTAGTATATGTCGAGACTTATTTGTATGTATAAACAATTTTGTACCATATTCTGCAGGCATAAGTAACCGCATCTGAACAGGCTAATGGGTTTAGAAGATCAGTATATCGAGGGGGATTTTGTCATACCAGACCTTGTAAGATGAGGAGTCTCTCTGGAGGACAGAGGCAGAGGATTATGTTGCTGAAGGTCCTCGGCAAACGCAATGATGTTCTGATTTTGGACGAGCCTACCACCGGTCTCGATAGAAGGGGTACAGAGGTCTTAATGAGATACCTTCATGAATCGAAAGCAAGGCGCATCACGGTCATCGTGAGCCATGATCCTGCGGTAGAATCGATATCCGACATCGTTGTAGATATGCGATGTCAGAGGCATCACTGAATCTAATCGATCCCGACATGAGTAAACTCAGGCGACTCGACAATCGGATTCACAGGACTTTATCCGGACTCCGTCGACCTTCCCTCCCGAATGACCCGTCAGAGACACATCGCCGACGATTTGACCCGTGGGGGACACCCCCGTTCCTTTAGGAGGGTCAGTTTGAAATACGCTATGCAGATGCGAAGGGAGCGGGTAAACCCGCGGTGATGAAATGTACAGCATGAGCCCGTTTTCCGGCCCTCTCCTCTCCGACGAGGAGTCCATCAGGAAGTACAACGACGAGAAGCAGTGGGGGCTTCACATCGCGATCGACCTGGGGGAGTGCGACCATGAGAAGATCTGCGATGGGGAGTACATCAAGCAGTTCGCTGTGGATCTGGCCGAACATATCAAGATGAAGAGATACGGCGAGCCCATAGCGGTCAGATTCGGCGCGGAGCCCAAGGTCCAGGGATACTCCCTGATCCAGCTCATCGAGACCTCCTGCATATCCGGGCATTTCGCCGAGGACACCGACAGGGCGTTCATCGACGTGTTCTCCTGCAAGGAGTTCCCGCCCGAGGCCACCGCCGAGTACTGCAAGGAGTACTTCGGCGCCAAGAAGATGCAGTACGCCACCCTGTTCAGGGACGTCTGATCAAACCATTCCAGGGCCTTCGGGCCCATCCACTTCTCCGATGACGGCACGGCCGTCGCATCCCAGCATCCGGTCACGTCTGTGATACCTGATGAACGGATTTATCCTAATTAGGAAAAGTTAACCGCATAGGGTTATATCGGATGGAGGGAAATCCCGACTCAGGTGATTTCTTGGATAAGAAAATCATAGCAATCGCAATCGTGGCCGTCGTGGTCATCGCCGCTGCCGCCGTCGTTCTGATCAACGGCAACAGCGACAAGGACGAGGACCAGCTGAGCATCATCGGCAGGGTCAACACCGACGGCTCCGGCATCTTCGTGAAAGAGGGTGTCGACGCAAGCTCCCTGGTCACCGTCGTCACCGAGAAGCCGGCATCCGGCTACTATCTCGGAGGGAACGGCACATGGGTCGTCTTCAACAAGGAAGCCTGGGGCGGAATGGTCTTCGGCGATCCCGGAGCGGCCACCATCCAGCACGTCCAGCTCAACACAGTCGCCGATACGATGGGCCTGAAATTCGTCCAGTACACCAACGGGACGAGCCTGTCCTCGGACACCCTCTACTACATCCCCGGAGTGGCTAGCTACGCCAGCTTCGTCTCCACCCTCAAGACCACCCCCGCCATGTCGGGAGCCATCTTCTGGGAGCCCCAGTACTCCGTCGCACTGATCGACGGATGCTCCTCGGTCGCCACCACCAACCAGATGTTCCCCGGACACACCTGCTGCGTCATCGGTGCGGACACATCCTACATCTCCAGCCACTCCGAGGAGACCGTAAGGTTCCTCGCGGCCTACATCGCATCCGTCGAGAAGATGACCATGGCGATCCAGGAGGGATCCGGAGCCGCCTACGACGAGGTCATCTCCGTCGCCAAGAACAAGGTCGCCCTCCCGGACAACCTGACGGACGCGCAGAAGGAGCAGGCCATCAAGGAGGCTTTCGAGCTCGTCGTCTACAAGTACGCCGACTCCACGGACAAGAACGTCGCGGACCCCCTCGCCGACCTGAAGAAGGATGTTGCGAGCCTCGCGCAGGAGCTGTACGCCGGAGGGCAGATCAAGAACGATTACAAGGCGCTCGGATTCGACTCCGCGAACGCGCTGGCGGACAAGTTCGTCCAGAGCCAGTACATCAAGGACGCCATGGGCTATGAGAAGGCCTCCAGCTACGACAGCAAGGTCAATGTGAAGGTCGCCGTCATCGGCGGGGACATCCACCAGCTCGCCATCCACTACGGCATGGCGACCGGCATCTTCGAGAGCTACGGTGTCAACATCACCCTGAGCAGCCAGACCAACGGACCCGCTGTATACACGGCGATCCACAACGGCGACTGCCAGTTCGGATTCATCGGCGCACCCCCGATGACCATCAACGCTATGAACGCGAAAGAGGTTACCGCCTGACATCAGAGGTGAAACATGGCCGTCCTGAATCTGAGATACGACGAGCATAACAAATACCACAGGTTCGCGAGGATGGCGGTGATAACCGTCGTCTCGCTGTGCCTGTTCGTATTCGTATGGTGGCTTGTGGCTCTGGCGGGGATCTTCGAGACCATCCCGCTGCCCCAGGACACGTTCCATGCTCTGAGACTGCTGATTCAGGACGGCGACCCCGTTTCGAAACTGACCCTGGGGTCCGAGATCGCGTCGAGCCTGACCACCTTCTTCAAAGGTGCCGTGCTCGCGCTCGTCATCGCGATCCCCCTCGGTCTCCTTCTGGGCTACGTCAAGCCCCTCAGGGAGCTCGCCACGCCCGTCATCGAGGTGCTCAGGCCCATCGCTCCGGTGGCCTGGGCGCCCATCTTCATCGCCACCAAGGCCCTCGGATACGATTGGGGGCCGGCTCTCGTCGTCTTCATGGGGATGCTGTTCCCCATCCTGACGAGCACCATGTTCGGCGTGCAGAGGATCGATCCCGGGTGGATCGACGCATCCAAGACCCTCGGGGCCAGCCAGGGCATGATCTTCACGAAGGTCGTCCTGCCCGCTTCCGTCCCGTACATCCTGAACGGTCTCAAGACCGCCCTCGGTATCGGCTGGATGTGTATCGTCGCCGCCGAGATATTCGCCACGTCCCTCGGAGGCATCGGGTTCTTCGTCTACGAGATGGCCCTGAACTTCTATTGGGACTACGCCTTCGCCGGAATCATAGTGATCGCCGTGCTCGGACTGCTCACCACGGGTGTGGCGGAGCAGGTCTCCAAGTACGTCTCCAGGAGGATGGGGTTGGAAGCATGAGCAGGACAGAGATCAAGATCGAGGGGAAGAAGTACGACCCCAAGGACCGTGTCAGGGCCGACCGCACGGACGAGCTCTACAAGGACATCCCCGAGGGCGAGACCCTCATGAAGATCGAGAACCTCAGGGTCGTCTACAAGACCGACGAGTCCGAGACCGTGGCCGTGGACGACTTCACCCTGGATGTGAAGAAGGGGGAGCTCATCTCCATCGTCGGACCGTCCGGATGCGGGAAGACCACCATCCTCAGATCCATAGCGGGACTGCTCCAGCCCACCAGCGGAAAGATCACCATCGGCGACAAGGAGTGCGCCGGACCCGGTTCCGACCGCGGGATGGTGTTCCAGGACTTCGCCCTGTTCCCGTGGAGGTCCGTCCAGAAGAACGTGGAGTTCGGGATGGAGGTCGCCGGCGTCCCCAAGGAGGAGCGCCGGGAGAGGGCCCAGAGGTACATCAAGGCCGTCGGACTGGAGAAGTTCGCGGATTCCAGGATACACGAGCTCTCCGGCGGTATGAAGCAGCGCGTCGGCATCGCCAGGGCGCTGGTCATGCATCCTGCCGTCACCCTCATGGACGAGCCCTTCGGCGCTTTGGACGCTCAGACCAGGAACATCATGCAGGAGCAGCTGACCAAGATCATCATGCACAGCGAGAGGACCATCATCTTCGTCACCCACTCGGTCGACGAGGCTCTGTTCCTCTCGGACAGGGTGGTCATCCTCACGAAGAGGCCCTCAACGATCTACAAGGTCATCGACGTTCCCTGGGACAGGCCCCGCGACAGGGCGTGTCCCGAGTTCACCGCTCTCAGGAAGCAGATCCTGACGTATCTCGAGCAGCAGAACGTCATGGAAGACTGAAACATCGGGCGTGCGGAGCCTCTCCGCCGTCCCTTCTTCCCCCTATATTGATTATCTCTTCCGACGTTCCGACAGGCATGGACCGTCATCTCAACATCGACCAATCGCTCTGCATCGGATGCTCCGCCTGTTCCTCGGTGTGCATCCGCGGCAACATCCGCATGGAGGTCGGGCACCCCGTCGAGACCGGAGAGGGCATGGGATGCTTCGACTGCGGGCACTGCCTCGCTGTCTGCCCCAAGGGCGCCATAAGCCTGGTCCGCTACCCCGGATTCGTCCCGCGCGGATACGATCAGAAGACCTCCCCCGTATCGGCGGAGGCGATGTCCGACCTGATCGAGCGCAGGAGGAGCATCAGATGGTTCACCGACGAGAAGGTCACCGAGGAGGAGTTCTCCGCCATCCTTTCGGCGGCGTCCTGCGCCCCGTCGGTCCAGAACTCCCAGGACACGGAGTTCGTCGTCATCGACGGGCGGATGCGTCCGTTCATGCGCCACATAGCCGAGATCATGGCTCCCCGTGCGCAGGAGCTCCCGCGCATCGCCCAGCTCATCGAGTATCTGGACGATCCGTTCCCCACAGGGAACAACCCCCTGATATGGGAGGGCAGGCAGTTGATCCTCGCCTTCTCCGAGGAGCCCGAGGATGCGGTGATATCCATGGGCAGGGCGGAGATGATGGCCTACGCGATGGGGCTCGGGGGATTCTACTCCCACTGGATCCAGATGGCCGAATCCCAGGACCACGACAGGCTGATGGAGTTCTTCCCGGGGATATCGCCGGACAAGCATCTGGGATGCGCGTTCGTGATAGGACGTCCGAGGATCAGGTTCAGAAGGACGGTCCCGAGGGATGCGCCCAAGGTTCAGATGATGTGAAAAAGGGGGCCCGGAGGCCCCGTTTGATTCAGATCGCGAGCCTCAGCTTGTCGTACTTGTAGACCTTGCTGGGGCAGGAGAACTGGCAGCGGTAGCAGGCGGTTCCCAGGCAGTTCTTGGTCTCCACGACGATCTCCTTGTCGTCCTGGAGCTTCAGAGCGTGCTCGGGGCATTCCCTCTCGCACTTGCCGCATCCGGTGCACCCCTCCATGTATCCGCGGAGCTGGGTGCCGATGTCGTGCAGGATGGTCAGACCGCGCTCTCCGAGATCGGGGATGTCACGCTGGACCATGCGGTGGACCTCGGGGTTGCCCTTGGGCCTCGGGAGCTCCTGGATGCCTGCCAGAGCGTTGTTCTGGTTGTACATCTCCATGGGCATGCCCTCGTCGCAGAGAGCGAGTTCCTGGGTGTAGATCTGCTCGAAGATCTTGTCGCCGGCGAACATTATGTGGTTCGCCCTGATGCCGTTGGCGATGTCCTGTAGGGTGTCGAGGAGCTCGGGGTCCCTCAGGATGTCCGTGGCCATGGCCAGGGACGTGTTGCCCCACTGGTAGATCGTGTCGCAGGACGGGGGCAGGAGACCGACGTCCCTCGCCTTGACGGCGTCGACGTAGGTTCCGGAGGCTCCGGCCATGTACATGACCTTCATGTCGGCGAACTTGATCCCGGCGTGCTCGAGCAGGGTGAAGTGCCCGGCGCGCATGGCTCCGATGGCCTTCAGCGCCTCGGAGATGTCATGGGAGTCGATGTAGACGCCATCCTGCAGGTGGAGCTTCCCGTCGCTGGTGGTGAGCTTCCCCTTCCTCCACAGGTGCTGGTCCAGGGCGGCCGCGACGGCCGCGACGACACCGGTCCCGGTGATCCCCTTGGCCTTCCCGTGCATGGGCCCGTTGGGCTCGACGGTCTCCAGTCCGAAGTCGACCTTGTCCCCCTCCTTGGGGAGGATGTCGTCGTCCAGGACCTGGCAGACCCACTTGAAGTCGTATGTGAGGTCGGAGATCGCGCCGGGTCCGGCGAGCATCCCGCACCTGATGGACTGTCCCTCCATGGCCGGTCCCGCCGCGGCGGACCCGGTGTAGATGTCGTCCCCGATCTTCAGTGCCATCTCGGCGTTGGTCCCGTAGTCGGTGACCATGCAGTTCCTCTTGTCCTCGAGGAAACCGCTCTTGTACATCATGGCCAGCGCATCGGCCCCGATCTCGTGCCTGATGGCAGGGGGGACGAGAAGCTCGCATCCGTCCTTGACGTCGAGTCCGACGTCCACGGCGGAGAAGACTCCCGCATCCCTCTTCTGGGCCTGGATGCCCCTCGCCTTGTGGGCGTTCTCGCCGGCGAAGGCCAGGTCGTCGACGGGAATCCCCTGGAACAGGGACAGCTGGATGGGGTTCCCGCAGATGCTGACCCTCTCGACCTGCTTGAGGTCGATTCCGAGGGTCCTGATCAGCTTGTTCTCGGTGTCGATCAGGATCTTGTGGGCCATGTCCGTTCCGACGTTGATGCAGAACGTGAGATGGTCCATGATGTTGGCACCCGGGAGCGGGTGACACTCGGTCACAGCGGTCGACAGGATCCTGCCGTCCTTCAGGTCGACGGCGTGGGCCCTGCTACCGCTGGTCCCTATGTCTATAGATATTCCGTAACTCATCGCGTTTTCCTCCTCAGTCTGTCGAAGAAGGAGGGTTTCTTCTCCTTCTTCTCGGGCTCCTGCGTCTTTCCCCCGCAGCAGCCGTCCTCGTGATCGTGATGGTGGTGCTCATGCTCGTGGTCATGCCCCTCGTGGTCGTGGTCATGGTGGTGGCATCCGCACCCCTCGCCATGCTCATGGTGGTGGTCATGGTCGTGATCGTGGTGATGCTCGTGACTGTGCTCGTGGTCATGATCATGGTCGTGGCAGTGGCATTCCACGTGCTCGTCGAGCTCGTAGTCGAGTCCGGTGTCGTCGATCGCGTGGAACATCCTGTGCCTGAGCTCGTGCTCGTCCACATCCAGGACGGCGCACATGAATGCGAAGCGGACCTTCTCCATGGGCTCGAGGGTCCCGTGGTGCTCCACGCCGTTCTCGATGTCGGTGAGGTTCAGGGTGATCCCGTTGCCGTCCTCGTCGACGACGGCGGCCTTGATGTGGCCCAGGAGGCACCCGGATTCCTTGGTGACCCACTCGCCGACGGTCAGCAGTGCCTTGGCCAGCCTGGCCTCGGCATCGGCGTTCCATCCGGTGATCGTTCCCTGGAGCCCCTCGGCGCATCCGCTGGCGACATCGAGGGAGGTCTGCTCGTGCTCGTGGTCATGGCAGCCACATTTGCAGTCCGGTCCGTGCTCGTGATGCTCGCTCATCTCATCATCTCGTAGAGCTTGTCGATGTCTTCATCGGTCTTGGCGGAGACGGAGAACACGGGCTTGCCGGGGAACTCCGTGTTGATCCATTTGGTGACCTCCTCGATCTGACCGGGCTTGGCGAGGTCCTTCTTGTTGATGATTATGAAGTCGGCCTTGGACATCTGCATCTTGAAGAAGTCCTCCTTCTTCTTGATCAGGTCCTCGAACCTCTGGACGTCGGCGACGCCGATGATGTAGATCTCGTCGGGGTCGATCATGGACACCTCGACCAGCTCCTTCACCTTGTGGGGGAGGGCGAGACCGGTGGGCTCCACGATGATTATGTCGGGGTCGATGTCCTTCTTGATGTTCTTCAGCGCGGTCTGGAGCGTTCCGGACAGGGTGCAGCAGATGCATCCGTTGGGCAACTCGATCGCATCGTAGCCCTGCGCCTTCAGGGTGGCCCCGTCGACTCCGATCTCTCCGGACTCGTTGACGAGCAGTGCGGTCTTCTCCCCGCGTTTCGTGTACATCGAGGCGATTTTCATCAGAAGGGTGGTCTTCCCGCTTCCGAGGAATCCGCCCAGTATGTAGACATACATGGGCATCGCGATTGATTCTAGGATATAAGGCTCTTCCAGGCAAATTTCGCGTTTAGACTCGTGTTAACCCAGTGTCCTATAATCTCTTATAATAAGGGATGGAGGAGGGGGCCCGTATGCTGGATGTTCGGATGGATGAATGGGTTGGAGGACATAACTGCCCGCCGAATCTTATGCGAGCATGGAAGGTGAGTGATGATGGATGTTCCTTATCAGGATAATAATTTCAGAATAATCCTTTTTGTACATTTTTTGATTTCTTTATAAAGAATCATCATTTCTTTAAATATTCATTTATAAAGAAATGGGTAGATTTTCCAGTCGGATGTGCGTGGTTGCGAACAACAGTATTTGAACATTTTTCGGCTCTTTAAATACTATGGATTCAACATCCATCCCCGTTATTGGGTTAAATATGTTCGAGTGGCATCATTATCCCGTCGAGTTCGGAGCGATCCGGATGAGACATAGGAGGAAAACAGATGATTGACTACAGCAAGGTGGATTTCGCGAAGATCCTCAAACGCTACGACGTTGAGTCTCAGAACGAGACCACCCCCGAGGCCGTTGCCAAGAAGATGCTGCCGGCTGACCCGATCCTCAAAGAGGTCGCGGAGACCGTCCTGTACATGAAGTTCAAGGACGTCGGACCGGCAACCACCAAAGCTCTGCAGTCCAAGCAGCCGCTCGACATCATCAACAACGGACTCGTTGTAGGAATGGAGTGCGTCGCGAAACTGTACGCCGAGCACATCTACTACCTGCCCGAGATCATGATGGCCGCCAAGACCATGGAGATCGGAATCGCTCTCGCCGAGAAGCAGATCCCCGGAGGAAGGGAGACGAAAGGAACCGTCGTCATGCACGCAGCCGAGGGAGACCCCCACGAC
>CAVABN010000017.1:15490-24638 GCA_963586845.1 Bifidobacteriaceae bacterium | reverse complement strand
ACGTAGGTGTGTATTAGAGATGCGCCTTCGAATTTCAGATTCTTACTGTTCTCAACACAAGCAACGCTTTTCAGAACGTTGATGGTCGCACCGGAGGATGCCTTATTAACCGCCTCGCTTAGAGACGCATAGTAAGTTATTGAATCTCCACTCCCTACGAAAGCCACAGCAGGAACAACCTCGTACCAAGGCCCTCCGTCATTGGTATTCAAGGATACTGCATACCTGTCTGCGAGATAATCCAATATCTTTTCGCTCCCTTTGTCCGTGGAACAGAATGATCCACCGATGATCGACAATGACGGGGGGTCGTTCGTCTTCTCGTCTACTGTTATAAGGTCCATTGTACTGGTTTCGGCAATAGAGAAATACCCCCCAGCTATGGTAACTGCGGCTTCCGCCTGAATCCCGCCATCATGTGAATTACCCACGTATACAGCAGACTTGTTATAGGAGGTAAAAACTCCACCATAAACAGTACAGGATACCTTTCCCCACTCACCTGCAACATACAATGCGTAAAAAGCCGAGCCATGCCCGTTCTCACAATTTTGAGTGGTGAATTTTCCGCCGTAGATCTTCAAATCACCCTGCGCCGAATCAATGGCACCTTGAGTCCCGATCACTTCAGAACCGTAAAACTTCATTGTCCCACGATTATTCACAGCATATCCCCATGACGTTCCACAACTGGAACATGCTGCGCTGTAAAACGTCCCCCCATTAACGACGCACATTCCCTCATTGTAAATGCACTGTGGGGACCCAACAAAACTCCCTCCGTTTATAGTTGTATTTGAATCTGCATATGTCCTCACGACAGAAGCATTCGCCCCTACGTTCCCTTCGAAGTTTCCATTTTCAATCGTCAAAGTCCCATAATTCCTGAACACCCCGTACAGATTGACACTTGCATCGGCTTTTATTGTTCCATTTCCTGTTATTGTCAGTGTCCCGTTATTAAGAAAAGGCCGACCACCACTAGATCCATCAATGTATGTCATGGATCCACTAACAGATATCGTCTTGCCCTTCAAATCCAGTGTTATCTCTTTACCCGCCTGGATCTGTACTTCCGATGTAATCGTAAAATTCGTATTAACTACAATCGTTCCCTTATTCATGCTGTCTATAGCATTTTGCAACGAATCATATTCAACATCCCCGACAGATACAATACCTGTCGAATCGGCCTCGACTTGTTCATTTACTCCCAAATCCGAAAGACTTGCAATTGCAATAATCACTAGAACAGCCACAGCTAATGTCGTAATCTCAGCCAGAGCCAATTTGTTCATTTTCCCCTCCCATCGGAGGAGGAAGGAAAGGTCGAAAAGGAGACTCGACCCCCCCCCCCCATCGGTACATTTCTATACTCCGGCTATGGTCGGGCGCAATCTTATAGTTTACTGAGCTTAGAGCCAAATCAACAAACTAAGTATGATAGAACATGAGAGCATATCGATTCAGCACAACCGGGTGCCAGATCTGCGAGATCCAAAAAGAAAAACAGACAGGACGGCCCCCTCGGACCGCCCCGTCTTTGAAGTTTCACTGAGGCGAGGGAGTCCCCGAAATCGGAGGCTCGATGCTCGTGTCCGTCGTGACGACGGGTTCCGGCTCCGCTTCGGCGACCTCGGGTTCCTTAGCGGGAGCGGATTCGATGACTTTGTACTCGATCTTCTTGGGCGCCTCGAGCCTCTTCGCCGATGATTTCCCATCCGTGGTCAGCGGCAGGAGCTTGTCGAGGTACTGCTGCTTCATCGGGCAGTCCACGAAAGCGTACTCGAACACGTCGCGGAGGTTCTCGACTGTGTATATTTCCATCATGTCGTAGTACTTCTGGTCGATCATGACGTCCTTCCCGTTGTCCTTGGGGATCAGGGCGATCTTTATCCCCGCTTCCGCCGCGGCCTCCAGCTTCGCGGTGACCCCTCCGATCGGGAGCACGTGCCCCCTGACGTTCAGGGAACCGGTCATCGCCAGGTCCTGGCGGATCGGGATGTTCTCCATCGCGGACACGATGACGGTAGCCATCGTGATCGAGGCGCTGTCCCCGTCCACGCCGTTATAGGCGCCGACGTACTGCAGGTGGATGTCGCAGTTGGACAGGTTGGTCAGCGTGTACTTCTTGATGACCGCCGAGATGTTGTCCACCGCTTCCTTCGCTATATCGCCGAGCTGTCCGGTCGCGATGATGCGCCCGCCCTTGCTGCTCTGCGCCGGAGTGACCTCGGCAGCCAGAGGCATCACCATGCCGGACATCTCCGACATGTTGTTGCTGCTGGAAAGGACAGCCAGACCGTTCACCATTCCGACGGCTGACCCGTCGTTCTTGAACAGCTCGTACCTCTTGAGCGCGGATATCTGCTCGTCGGAGATCTGCTGCTCGAGACTCCTGGCTGTGTGCCTTGCGAGGAGCACGTCGTCCATGGAGACGAGCTTCGCTCCCCTCTGCTTGGCCATGTCCCCGGAGATGCGGATGAGACCTCCGAGCTCCCTCATCCTGAGGGTCAGCTCGCCCTTCCTCCCGGAACGGCGCTGCGCCTCCCTGAGGATCTCGCCGACCGCATATCTGTCGAAGTGCGGGATCTTCCCGTCCTTCCTGACCTCCTGGGCCACGAACCTCACGATGTTCGTGCGGTTCTCGTCGGTGTCGGGCATGGTGCTCTTCATGTACACCTCGTACCCGTAACCGCGTATCCTGGACCTCAGCGCCGGGTGCATACCCTGCAGAGCATCCAGGTTACCCGCACAGACAAGAACGAAGTCGCACGGCACCGGCTCCGACTTCACGAGAGCGCCGGAGGAGCGCTCGGACTGGCCGGTGATGGACATCTTCTTCTCCTGCATCGCGGTGAGAAGGGCCTGCTGGGATTCCATCCTCAGCATGTTGATCTCGTCGATGTAGAGGACTCCCTTGTTGGCCTTGTGGATCGCCCCGGGCTCTATCCTGTCGTGGGACGGCGTCTCCAGTCCGCCGGACTGGAACGGGTCGTGCCTCACATCCCCCAGAAGGGCTCCGGCATGGGTCCCGGTGGCGTCTATGAACGGCGGCATGTCGCCCGCGTCATGCCCCACCAACAGCTTCGGAACGATCGCGGTCTCGTTCTTCATCTGCATGGGCGTCCTGAAGATCATGACTATGATGAACGCCCCAAGCATGGCTATGAGCGCAATGGTGAGGTTCCCGAACAGGATCGCCGCCAGCAGACCGAGAACGATCAGGGCCATGCAGGCGTAGATGTACAGCGTGTTGCGCTGGTTCTTCTGCGCCGCCGCGGCGGCTTTCTGCTCCGCGACGACCGCCTTCCCCTTCCCTGCGGGGAACACCCTGATCCTCGGCTCGTTGAAATCCTCCGGATTGTGGTAGGCGACGATGTCCTGGAGGTCCTCCTTGGGCAGGTACTCGACCATGGAGTTCGCCAGCATCGACTTCCCGGTACCCGGCTCGCCTATCAGCATGACGTGCCTCTTCTGGTAGGCGGCCTTCTTCATGACCTCCACCGCCTCCTCCTGGCCGATGACGCGGTCCGCCATCAGGTCGGGGATCTCGATCTCCTCGGTGGAGGCGAACGCCTGCTCCTCCACCCATTCCTCGATGGGCTTCGCCGAGGGTTTCGCGTTCCTCTCCTCTGTGTCTGTCATGCTTTGTCCTCCGATGTACCTCTGTTTGAACTTGTATTTATAGTGATGTTTCGAATGAACGTGATTCTCAAATGTCCCCCGCGCGGACCGCGTGCATCATCGCCCAGATGACTATGATGGCGACCACCGCTCCGAAGATGTAGACCCCGTACTTCTCGAAGAAGCTCCTCTCGTCCGGCCAATCCACTCCGGTGGCTTCGATCGAAGGGGCGGAGAGCCCCCTGAAATCGCTCGCCGCGTGGGTGGCCCCGAATCCGACGGTCAGCTCGTTGAACGTCACCGAGGTGAACGCTCCGGCCAGGAGGCAGTTCTTGGACGTCTTGGAGTTCCATGTGGAGTCCGCGGCGTACCACTTGCCGTCGTCGACGACCTCGTTCCAATAGCCCTTCTCGGTGCCGTCGGACGTCTTCACATCGCCGTAGACGGTCACCGCCGTCAGCCCGTTCTTCACCGCCAGGCAGGTGAACGCGGCCGCTATCCCCGCGGACGACGATTTCCCTTCCACCAGGGCGTCGTAGACGCTGCTGACCTCGGCTTCGCCGTCGGTCTTGGACGAGATGCTCCTCAGCCTGTCGTTGATCGCGGATATCTTCTCGCGGTCGGTTCCATCGTAAGTTACGAGCTTCTCCTCCAGCGCCTTGACGGCATCCTTCGGATTGTCCTTGAACTCATCCGGCACGGACAGCTTGAACGAGATCGCGTAGACACCGGAATTCTTCTCCGACAGCCCCACCTCGACCTCCGTCACGGGGGTGTTCCAGAGCCATATCGGCGACGGGTCGCTCAGATAGTATGCGGCGAGGACCTTGTTGACCAGCTCCGTGGCCGCATCGGCATCGCCGATCTTCGCGTCGAAGGAGACGTCCAGCGTCTCCGGCACGTCGGTCATCGCCTCGGCGAACCTGGCCTCCAGCACCTTATAGAGGGATTGCCCGTCGCTGTCCAGCGCATCCTTGTAGTGGGACGCCGACGCATCCCCGGAAACGGGGGATGCGGGGACCAGGAGCAGCGCGAGCACGGATGCCATCGCAAGTAGCGTAATCGTCTTATGGCTCATCTAGGACCCAGGATGAGGGGGTCGTTCTTAAACGTGCGCGCGGATGGTACGCGTGTCGTGCGACATCTAGATATCCGGTCCGACCGTTCCGGAGGCCATGAGGGTAGACGAGCTGGACATCCCGGACGCCGTTTCCGACGCGCTGATGTCCGCCGGTTTCAGGGAGCTGCATCCGCCGCAGGCGGAGGCGATCCCGATAGCCCTCGAAGGCAGGAACCTGGTGGCCGCGATACCCACGGCCAGCGGGAAATCCCTGATCGGGATGATCCCCGCCCTGAAGCTGCTGGCATCGAACCGCGGGAAGGTCCTGTACATCGTTCCATTGAAGGCGCTGGCTTCCGAGAAGAGGGATGACTTCCAGAGGTTCGCCGATCCCTTGGGTTTCAAGGTGCACATGAGCACCGGCGACCTCGACGGCGAGGACAAGGGGATGGCGGACGCCGATGTGGTCATAGCCACTTCGGAGAAAGCGGATTCGCTTATCAGGCACGGGAGCAAATGGATGCAGAGCGTGCGTCTCGTCATCGCCGATGAGATCCACATGATCCACGACCCCGGGAGGGGGCCGACGCTCGAGATAACCCTCACAAAACTCATACGGAAGATCCCCGAGATGCAGGTCATCGCTCTTTCTGCGACGATCTCCAATGCTTATGATCTCGCAGACTGGCTCGATGCCGCACTGGTCAGAAGCGACTGGCGTCCCGTTCCGCTCCGCGAAGGTGTCTACCTCGACGGGGAGATCAGGTTCGAGGACGGCTCGCTGAAGGAGGTCCCGAAGAACGGCGACGAGTCGGAATCCCTGATAGTCCAGGCCATAGACGACGGCGGACAGGGGCTGATATTCGTCAACTCCCGCCGGTCCACCGAAGCCGTGGCCGTTCGTGTAGCCGACAGAATCGGCAAGAGATGCAAGAACCGCCTCTCCGCAGCGGAGAGGTCCATCCTCGAAGGGGAAGCGGAAGCCACCGACATCGGAAGGAAACTCGCCGACTGCGTCTCCAAAGGGGCGGCGTTCCACAACGCCGGACTGACCTATTCCCAGCGCAGGATGGTCGAGGACATGTTCAAATCCGGCCGCATCAAGTGCATCGCGGCCACCCCCACCCTCGCCGCCGGGATCAACCTCCCCGCCAGGAGGGTCATCGTCAGGGATTCGAGCCGTTTCGAGAACGGCACCAACGTCCCCCTGCCGGTGATGGAGATAAAACAGATGTGCGGTCGCGCCGGCAGACCCAGCTACGATCCCTACGGCGAAGCCGTCCTGATCGCCAAGAGCCAGGAGCAGGCCGACCACCTCATGGAGGATTACATACAGCACGACAGCGAGACCATCATGTCAAAGCTGTTCGTCGGTAACACCATCCGCGGTCACATGCTGGGGATACTGGCCACCGGCGATGCGGATTCCGAGGATTCCATCGTGGATTTCATGCGCGACACGTTCTTCGGCGCCACGTCCCAGATGTTCGGCATCGAATCCAAGACCGAGGAGACAGTGGATTATCTGGTCAAAGAGGAGATGGTCCGCCGGAACGGCGATACCATCGAGGTCCTGCCGTTCGGGAAGAGGGTCTCGGACCTTTGCATCGACCCCGTTTCCGCGTCCATGCTGAAGAAGGCCGTCATGAAGATCGATGATGACACCCCGACTCTCCAGATCCTCCTCGCGGCGGCCATGACGCCGGACGTCATGGGCATGTTCCCCAAGGTGGCCGACAGGGAGATGCTCAATTCCTACAAGGAGCAGCTCGAAGGGCACTATCTGCTGGATCCCGTCGAATTGGACGATTACATGTACTCCCTCTTCGACAGCGATCTGAAGGTCGCGCTGGTGGTCGAGGGGTGGATCGAAGAGCTCTCGGAGGAGTTCCTGACCCATTCCATGGGCATCGGGCCCGGCGACATCAGGTCCAAGGTGGACATGATGGACTGGATCATCTACTCCATGGGCGAGATCGCCTACATCTTCAATCCCGACGCCATGCGCAAGATCAGGCCGTTGGCCACCAGGATAAGGTACGGCGTCAAGGAGGAGCTCATCGATCTCGTGAATCTCCGCGGAGTGGGCCGTACGAGGGCGAGGAAGCTCTACGACGCCGGCTATCGCACCAGGTCAGACATCGCGGAAGCGGATGTCTCCAAGTTGGCCGCCATGCCGAAAATCGGACCATCGCTAGCAGCGAGCATGATAAGGCAGGCCGGCGGGAGACACGAGGAATCCGCGAGGACATCCCCGTCCGATGAAGAAGCGGCATTCATCGACGAGATGGCCGCCGCGTACGGCGAAGAAGATGCGGGGGATGGATCCCCGCAAAGTAAAGGCGAGGCCGGCCCGAAGCAGGCCAGCCTCTTCGATTTCCGATCACTCCTCCCAGCAGGTTATCCCCGTAGGATCGGCCAGGGCGCTCTTGTGGAATTCGGGTTCCTCTATGCCCTCGGCCCTCTGCCTGCGGTAATCGGCGTAGGCTTCCACCGCGCGGCTCCCGAGCTTGAACACCACCACGACGTTCACCAGACCGCAGAGGATCATCATCAGATCCACCACATAGAACAGCGCGTCCGAGGAGTAGAAGCTCGACAGGAACACGACCACCAGGATCACAACGTTCAGGAACATGATCTTGGCCCTGCTGGAGCCTCCGAGCTCCATGTTGTTCTCCCCGATGACGTAGTCCGTCATCAGACTGGTGATGGCGAAGATGATCAGGAACACCGATACCAGGTACGACCCGATGGATCCGATAGCGTTGTCCATGATGTACTGGAGGGTCGGGATGGACTCCTCGCCGATGTCCAGGATGGACTGGTAGTCGCCGTAGGACAGGATGACCAATGCGGTCAGGGTGCACACGACGGTGTCGATGAAGACCCCGAGGGACTGCGAGAGACCCTGGGCGGCCGGGTGCTTGACATCCGCCATGGAGGAGATGTTCGGGATGGATCCGATACCGGCCTCGTTGGACAGGATGCCCCTCTTCATACCGATGACGAGCATCGCACCGACTCCTCCCCCTACAGCCGAAGGCACGGAGAACGCGTTCACGAAGATGGACGCTATCGCGGAAGGGACGTTGGTGATGTTGATCACCACAACAAGGAGACAGATGATGAGCCACATGATGGCCATGGCCGGGACGATTCCGACGGAAAGGTCGGACACCCTCCTGACGCCTCCGACGATGATGAACAGCGTGAACAGGGTGAACAGAACGGCGAAGAAGAGCTGGCTCCCCTCGAAGGCGAAGCTGTTGTTGGCCGCCTCGGCCATGCTGCACACCTCCATCGACACGAATCCGATGATGTACATCAGGAACATGACGACGGAAACGATCAGCGCGCCGCGCTTCATGTCCAGCCCGTGGAGGATGTTGTACGCCGATCCCCCGTGGAAACCGTCCTTGTCCGAACGGACCTTGTAGATCTGTCCGATGGTGGTCTCCAGGAAGCTCGTGGCCATTCCCAGGAGCGCGAACATCCACATCCAGAAGATGGCCCCCGGCCCTCCGATGAGGATCGCCAGGACGGGTCCGGATATGTTCCCGACACCGATGCGGTTCGCCATGCTCATGCAGAACACGTGGAAGGAGGACATCTTGCCCTTCTCGGTCAGTTTGTCGCGGGAGAACGTGACTCTGCACATCTCCCTCAGCTGCGTGAATTGTATGCCCTTCAAGCGGATCGTGCAGTAGATCCCCATCGCGACGATCAGGAACAGCAGCACGAACCAGATGTCGTCGACGAACGTCTCGAAGGCCTCGAGGATTGTCATCGAAGTGTCCAGAAGTTAACAATATAAAATGCATTATGTCTGGCCGGGGGTCCGTGGACCCCGGCCGGGACATTCATGGTTTATCGGGGTCGGCTCCGCCGACCCCTGATCGCTCACTGCGAGAGGATCCTCTCGACGTCGGCGACGGAGTTCCCGCACTGTATGGGCGGGGCGCAGTTGTTGATGATGGTGTCCGGGTCCTTCAGGCCGTTCCCGGTGCAGATGCACACGACCCTCTCGTCCCTGTCGATGACGCCCTCGGCGCGGAGCTTCCTGAGTCCCGCGACGGATGCGGCGGAAGCCGGCTCCACGCAGACGCCCTCCTTCCTTCCGAGCAGCTGCTGGGCGCTGATGATCTCCTCGTCGGTGACCGTCGTGGCGTATCCCCCGGTGGAGTAGATGGCCTTCAGGGCCTTCCTCCCGCTGATGGGGTTCCCGATCCTGATGGCAGTGGCGACGGTCTCCGGGTGCTCCTCGGCGATGAAGTCGTCGGTGTGGTGCGCGAAGGCCTTCGCCACAGGCGAAGCCCCCTCGGCCTGGATCCCGGTGAGCATGGGGACCTTGTCGATCCATCCGACCTCCTGGAGTTCCGTGATGGCCTTGTACACGGCCCAGATGTTCGCCGCGTTCCCGACGGGCAGGATGATCCTGTCCGGGACGTCGTACCTGAG
>CAVABN010000017.1:0-15186 GCA_963586845.1 Bifidobacteriaceae bacterium | reverse complement strand
TTGGCCCTGGAGACCCCGATGGTCATCCCGCGGTCCTTGAAGGATCCGGTGGGGTTCAGTCCCTCGAACTTGACGAAGGAGTTGACGACCCCGACCTCGGCGCCCATGGCCTTGGTCGGGTACAGGGGCGTGCCGCCCTCCTGGATGGACACCTTGTGCGCGGGGTCCACGGGCATGAACGGAGCGTATCTCCACACACCCATGGGAACGGAGCGCAGGTCCTCGGGCTTCATCTCCTTGACCGGTTCCAGGTCCATCTTGACGGTCAGGAGACCGCCGCATCTGGGGCAGGTGTTGACGAACGGGTCGTCGACCTCCGCTCCGCAATCCCAGCAGATTACCTTGTGTGCTGCCATATCAGATCCTCCTGCAGCCGGAGCCGGGCTCCGTGATCCAGGTGTCGCACTTCATGTCGTGCTCCGAGTACATCCTCCTGATGGACTCGGCTATGTGCTCCCCCTCGTGGGAGCTCTTGTCGAAGAATGATATTATACAGGGGCCGGAACCGCCGAGGAACGACGCGATGGCGCCGTTGGACTTCGCGGCCGACTCGGCCTCCTTTATGTACGGTACGAGGCAGGACCTGGCGGGCTCGGAGAAGACGTCCTTGACGGACCTCCCGATCAATCCCAGATCGCCGGTCATCATGCCGTACACCATGGTGGACGCGTTCCCGATGTGGAACACCATGTCCTTGACGGAGACCTCCTTGGGCAGGATGGCCCTGGCCTCCTTCGTGGGGACCATGACGTCGGGCATTGCGATGACGATGCCCAGGTTCTCCGGGGGAGCGATGGTCACGACCTCGAAGGGCTCGTAGGAGCGGATGATCGTGAATCCTCCGAGAACGCAGGGTGCCACGTTGTCCGCGTGGAACCCGCCGGACGTGACGTCCTCGGCGTGGGCCGCGCACAGGACCACTTCCGTCGGGGAGAGCTTCTCCCCGCACAGGATGTGGGCGACGTACGCTCCTCCCGCAGCGGATGCTCCGGACGATCCGATCCCGCTGCACGGTCTGATCCCCTTCTTGATCCTCAGCTCGATGCCGAATTCCGCCCCGCACCTGCGGAGCACCTCGGCCGCCGCGATCCCCACGGAGTTCTTCTCGGGATCCTTGGGGATGCTCTCGGAACCGGGACCGCTGACCTCCGAGATGACTATGCCGGAGTCGATCCTCCTCCCCTCGATGATGTCGTAGGGCTCCTTCAGGGCGAGTCCGAACACGTCGAATCCCGCTCCGATGTTGGAGGTGGTCGCCGGCGCAGCTATGCGAATCCATTCGTCGGTCATGGTATCCGTCCGACCGTACCGATGAGGTTGATAAAAGGTTTGTGCGCGCGCTCCTGTTATCTGGGGAAGGGAAGGGGATGCGGGATTCGGATGGATGTTCAGATGATGCGATTTCCGGGCTTCACGGAGACATTTGTATCTCTATAGGGTTTGATTGTGTGCATCTGTCGGATTGGGTCACAGTACAGCTACATCCCATCCCGCTGTGGAAATTTTCAGCGCACTGCGGATTTTCTGCGATTTCGTAGATTTTTTCAGCGCAGTGAAAATTCCCGCCTCGAAAGACATCGTTATATCGTCCCGTACGGATGACCCCGCATGCGTTTCCAGGCCATCGGGATGAGGGGCGATGCGGATTTCGACAGCATCATCGCGCACTTCCAGTCCCTCGGAGGGGACGCCGTTCTGATGGACCCGGACATGGTCTGCGGAAAGGACCACATCCTCTCCGCCGCGACCCACGGCGAGCGTTCGTTCGCCGAGGGAACCAACAGGTCCAATTCCCTTCTGACCGAGATCATCCTGTATGCCGCATGGGAGAGGCAGATCGGCAAGGCCCTGGCCAAGATGAGGCCGAAGGCCGGACGCAACGAGTACGTGGCCCTGCTGGTTGATGTCGACGATCCGGAACTCGATGGGATCGGGATGGTCAGGGACGATTCGCTCATGGATGCGACCCCCTGGAAGACCGAGAAGCTGGGATTGAACAGCTGCTTCCTGTCGCCCGAGGACATGGCCGTGGAGAACGTGGCCCTGCTCGAGCTTCAGAAGATGTGATTCTGCCGATCCACGTGGGATCGGGTGGAGCCTTGCCGGGTTCCGACAACCACACTACTTTTTCGTGAAGAATGATGTGCCGTTGTTGAAATTGAGGGACTGGAACAATCATCTGGATAGTCTGGCACACCGCCCGTTTGACAACCACACTTCACTTTCATCAAAAAAGAAGTGTCGTTGTCAGAAATAGAGCCTACGACCGCCATTCGAAGAGTCTGGCACACTATTGATTCCGACAACCACACTATCTTTTGCTCAAGAAGATAGTGTGGTTGTCAAGAACCCTGATTCGCACCTCCGTCCGGAAACCCCGATTCCGGAGTTTCCGACAACGGCATAACAAATATAGTTGGAATGATGTGCATTCGTCGGAATCATGACAACGATGGCCGATCAGGCGAAGATAGCCGAGCTCCTGCAAGCACAGGACGGGATGCTTACGACGAAGCAGATCACCGAAGCCGGTCTCCACCGCAGCGTCATCAAGAAGCTGGTCGACGAAGGCCAGATCTATCAGATCAGCCGCGGCCTGTACAACAGGGAGGATGCATGGGAGGATGATTTCTACGTCCTCCAGCAGAGATATCCCAAAGGGATATTCTCCCACGGTACCGCCCTCTTCCTGCTGGGGTATTCGAACCGTCCCCCGCTCAAGTACGAGATGACATTCCCGAGGGGATACAACGCCCCTTCCCTGAAGGGGCAACCGTTCCTCATCGTGAGGCGCGCGATACCGGAACTGTACGCGCTGGGAGTGACCGAAGTCAAGACCCCTTACAGCAACACCGTCCGCACGTACGACAAGGAGAGGTCTCTGTGCGACGTCGTACGCGGTCAGGGGATCGATTGCCAGATCATCGACTACGCGATGAAGGAATACGCATGGTCTAAAGGGAAGGACCTCTACAAACTACATCAGTATGCGAAAGCCCTCCATGTGGAGAAGAAGATCTCCAAATACATGGAGATCCTGTTATGAACCCGCCGATTCCCTTACTTCTGACGACGACACTTCATTTTGCATGGAAACGATGTGCGGTTGTCGCACATATCCGGGCGTGAACCGCCGGAATCGACCAGCTCTACATTTCGAAGAGTCTCAGGTCATACTGACTGCAGTAGTCGTCCTTTTAATCCCTGCGTGACGAGACGCGTCCCGATGACCAACATCAACGAAATCGAGCCTGTTGTCATCTCCGACAACCACACTATCTTTTTACCAAAAAGAACGTGTGGTTGTCAGGAGGAGGTGGCGACCATCAAGGATCCGGAGAAGATCGAGGAGCTTCTGCAGGCGAAGAGCGGCATAATCACCGCGAGGCAGGTCACCGATGCGGGACTCCACCGCAGCGCCCTCAGGGAACTCGTCGAGAATGAGGAGATCTACCCTTACAGCAGGGGGATCTACATCCGGAGCGATGCCTGGGAGGATACTTTCTACCTCCTTCAGCAGAAGTACACGCGTGGCGTGTTCTCCAACGAGACGGCCCTCTACCTGCACGGATACTCGGACCGCCTGCCGGAATGGTACACCATGACCTTCCCCAAGGGATACAACGCCCCCTCTCTGAAGAACGAACTCGTCTTCGTCAAGCACACCATCCCGGAGAACTACAACCTCGGGGTCACGGAGATCCCCTCGCTCTGCGGCAACCCCATCCGCGTCTACGATCTGGAGAAGACGCTCTGCGACGTAGTGCGCGGGAGTTACATCGACGTCCAGGTCGTCAACGACGCCATGAAAAGGTATGCTAGATCCAAGAAAAAGGACATCCACAAACTGCTAGGATACGCGAGACAGCTCCATGTCCTGCCGAAGATCACGAACTACATGGAGGTCCTGCTGTGATCACCAAGAACCCGATGCAACTGAAGGCCTTCATCAAGAACAAGGCGAAGGAGAAACAGATCCAAGCGGACCTCGTCATGCAACACTACATGCTGGAGAGGCTGCTCGAAAGGATATCCCGCTCCCACTACAGACACAATTTCGTCCTCAAGGGTGGCCTCCTTATCTCGGCCATGGTCGGATTGGACTCGCGCTCCACCATGGACATGGACCTGACTTTCGAGGGGTTCCCCATGACACACGAGGAACTCCTGTCCGTCTTCGGGGAGATATGCGAGGTCCCGATCGAGGATGACATACGGTTCGAGGTCGTCGGAGCATCCGACATCAAGGAGGCGGACGACTACCCGGGGATCCGCATCTCTCTGAAGGCGAACTATGCGCCGATCAGCGTGCCGCTGACCGTCGATGTCACATCGGGTGACGCGTTGACTCCGGGAAAGATAGAGTACTCTTTCCCTCTGCTGTTGGATGACCACAGGATCGGCATCTTCTCCTATAATCTGGAGACGGTTCTGGCCGAGAAACTGGTGGCCGTGTTCTCCCTGAATACCGCGACCACGCGCCTGAGGGACTTCTACGATCTGTATCTCCTGCATGCTCTGTACGATACGGAATACGATAGGACGACATTGCGCAAAGCATTGGAACGGACGGCGCGGAGGAATGGTTGCAGCGAGATCCTGACGGATTACCCGAAGATCCTGACGGACATACGCGGGAGCGAAGAGCTCCGCATCAGATGGGTGGCATACATCCGCCGTTACCTCTATGCCCAAGGCATAGCCTTCGACGACACCTGCGATTCCATCCAGAAGATCATGGACTCGATCATGTCCTAATCAAACCCCGACGAAGAGATGCGGACGACATCGCGTGTCCTTCGTAAACACGCCAGTACTTGGCGTTCCCGACAACCGCACATCACTTTCACAGGAAATGATGTGCGGTTGTCGAACATCGGCGATGAACCCTCAACACTCATGATTCCTGTTCGGATCCGGTCTGCTTCTTTCTTCTCGATGATTCTCCGCCCGTTCCTGTTCCTCCTCACAGGTTCGACGAGAACCGGCTCCCCACCGGTCCTCGGACTGTACGTGACATAGGACAGCTCCGGACCCCTCTTCCGGATCAGCTTCATTTCCAGATCCCCATAACGACCACTCCTATCGCTCGGCGAACAGAGCGCCGAGTCCGGATGTATGTGGCGGTCAGCGTTCGGAATCGGTCTCCGATTCGTCCTGATCCTTGAAGATCAGCCGTCCGTCCTCGTCCATCCTCACGGGTTCGACACGGACCGGCTTTCCCCTATTCGAGTCGAGTGCGGGGTAGGACAGGTTCGGATTCCTCTTCCACATCAGCTTCATCTCCACATCCCCTTTGTAACCGCGCTCCGGCAAGACGATGACCCCGTGAAACCCTCCTCGGAGCCTCATGTCCGGACGATGCCTCGAAGACGGATGACGCAGGCCGCGGGATACACGATGGCTTTTCGACAGATAAACATGTATGCCCGAATCCAATGCTTCCGGACAACGGCGTATCGCCCCGGAAGGAGATGATATGCGGAGAAGCCGGAGGGCGAAAGAGGTTGAGAAAACACCCTCCGGCGGTAAGGAATGAGCATAACACCGGGGACCGGCGCTCTCCGCGGCGCCGGCCCCGGGAACCCAGAACAACAGCTCAGATCTCTATCTCCACAGAGCTCCCTGCCGGAGTGTTCCGCACCAGCAGCTTGCGGTCGATCTGCGTCTTCAGGGCCTCCACATGGGATATGATCCCGATGAGGCAGTCCCCGTCGCTCAGCTGGAGCAGCACCGAGATCGCCTGCTTCAGCGCCTCCGGGTCCAGCGAGCCGAACCCCTCGTCCACGAACAGCGTCTCTATGCTGACCCCTCCGCTCATCCTCTGCACCGCGTCCGACAGCCCCAGCGCCAATGAAAGCGCCGCGAGGAACGACTCCCCTCCGGAGAGCGTCTCCGACGGCCTCCTGCGCCCGGTGTAGTTGTCCATCACGTCGATGTCCAGCCCGAACTGCGACCTGCGGTCCGCCGCCTCCTCCCTGACCATGAGCCTGTAGCGCCCGTCGGTCATCCTCATGAGACGGCGGTTGGCGTGGTCCAGGACCTTGGCGAAGTATATCGCTTGGACATAGGCTTCGAAGGACTGCTTGATGCCGGTGGTGCCGGAGGCGGCCTCGGACAGCTCGATGTAGTCGCCGGCTTCGGCGGAGAGCGATGCCATCCTGTCCCGGGCCCTGAGGATCCCGGACACGGCGTCCTCGTTGACCACCCTGCGGCGGGTGATGCTGCCCTCCTCCGAGCGGACCTCGGATTCGGATTGGTCCAGCCTGTCGAGTTCGGCCTGGATGGAGTCGATGTCCCGCCTCTCCTTCCCCTCGGTCTCCTTCACCAGGGATTCTATGAGGGCGGCGTTGGAGGCGCAGCGTTCCTTGTAGGACGACACCGATTCCTGGAGGGACGGGATCTCGTCCTCCATGGCCAGGAGGTCGGCGGCGCGGGACGCGTCGATGCCTATTGCGTGGACAGCGGCATCGAGCTCGACGGCCCTCTGCCGCATCTCCTCGTTCAGGGATGCGACGCTCTTCTCCGCCGTATCGAGGACGGAAGCGAGCCTGGTGCGCTCGTTCATCAGCGCCTCCCTGATCTTGGTCGCCTTTTCGATGCGACTCTGGATGGCGTCCCTCTCGGAGACCATGGAGGAGATGGCCTCCTCCAGCTCCTCGGACGATCCGTACGTCAGGCCGGCGGCGCCGGCCTCCAGCTTCCCCTTCAGGGAGGCCAGGTCGGCCTCCATGGCCGCCCTCCTCTCGATGCTCCTGTCGCGCTCCACCTGGAGTCCCGAGACCATCTCGTCCAGCGCCGAAAACTCCTCGCGGATCCTCTCGACCGTCTCCACTGTGTGCTTCAGTGACGATATCCTCCCGTCGAAGGTCCCGATGGATGCCATGACATCCTCCAGCACCTTCTCCGGCTCGTCGCCTTCGGACAGCGAAGCGTCATCCTTCAGCTGGTTCATCTCGTCGATGCTTCTCTCGAGGTCGGCCTCGAGGCCGTTGCGCTTCAGGACCATGTCCTGGAGCCTCTCCACTTCCGCGTCCATCCTGCCCCTCATGTCGTCGAGCTCGTCCTCGGTGGGGACGTCCCCGGGCATCGGGGCGGGGGACGGATGGTGCACCGAACCGCAGACGGGGCACGGGACCCCGTCCTCCAGCCTCTGCGCCAGTATCCCGGCCTGGGCGGCGAAGAACCTGGAGCTGGCCTCATCGTACTCCCTGAGCATCCGCTCCTTGTCGTCGATGGCCCTGTTCACCTCCTCGGTGCACTTCGCCAACTCTTCCTGCTTCTTCGGGATCTCGCCGAGGAGGCGGAGGTACGCCTTCAGCACATCCATCCTCGACGCGGCATCCTTCCTCGCGTTGAGCGCGCGCTCCAGTTCGGCGGAGGACTCCTCGTTCTCCGTCAGGTACTTCCTGCGTTCGGCGACGGTGGCCTCGTATTCGCACTTCCTGATCTCGATGTCCCTGCAGCGCTCCAGGTGCTCGGAGAGTTCCGCCTCGGCCTTCTCCGCGCGGTCCTTCAGTTCGTCGATCTCGCCGTAGCGGTCGGCCTGCTGCTCCAACACCGCGATCCTGTCGGACAGTTCCTTCGCTCTGGGAGCGTTTCCGACGGCCTCGGCATACTCCCTCTCGGCCTCGGCGTACATCGCCTCGGCGTCGACGGCCTCCTGCTGGGCCTTCCTCCGGAACTCGGTGTTCTTATCCAGGTCATAGCGTGCTTTCTCGTACGCGGAGAAGGGCGCCTTCAGGGTCCTGACGGCGGATTCGATCTCGCCGAGGATGCGGGCGTCCTCGTCGGCCGAGGGCCTCTCGGCCTCGAGCTCCTCCTTCGTCCTCCTGGCCTCGTCCAGCGAGTCCAGCAGGGAGTTGATGTTCCTGGCGTCCGCGAGAGCCTGGTTCAGCGAGGCCTTGGAGGCGTCGATCGAACCGATCCTGCCGATGACCTCGGCCATGCGGCCCTCGTCCAGCCCCATCTGCTTGGACAGTATGGTCTGCACCTCCTCCGCGTTGGCGATGGCACCCTTCTTGCCGTCGAAGTCGTCATGGTAGGGACTCCCTTCGGGGATGTCCGCGCGGGACATCGCTTCGAGCAGGGCCCTCTCGGCCGCCTGATACTCCTGGCGGGTGTCCTTCGCCATGGCGGCGAGGCTGTCCTGGAACCTGCGGATGTCGTCGGTGGAGAAGATCCTCCTGAACACGGCGTTGCGCTCGTTGGTGTCGCAGTTCAGGAGCTTCCTGAACTCGCCCTGGGCGAGCATGGATATCTGCATCCACTGCTGGAACTCGATCCCGAGGATCTCCTGCACCTTGGCGGTGACCTCCTTGTCCTTCGTGATCACCCCTCCGTCCCAGCTGATCTCGGCGGTGGCCGGGACCTTGGTTGTGCCGGAACCTCTGAGCTTACGGCGCTCCTGCTCCGGGGACCTGGTGATCGTGTATTCCGTGCCGCGGTGGTCGAACACGAGCATGACGTACGTCGGGGTGGACGGTTCGGCGAAGTCGCTGCGGAGCACTGATGCCCTGCGATCGTCGTTGGTCTTGCCGTACAATGCATACGTGATCGCGTTGAAGATCGAGGTCTTCCCGGCGCCGGTGTCGCCTGTCACCAGGAACAGACCCTTCCCTCCGAAGGCGTCGAAATCGATCGTGGACACACCGCCGTAGGGTCCGAATGCCGAAACGGTCAGCTTCTTGGGCTTCACTGGACCTCCCCCTCGTCGAAGCAGTCCTTCACGATCCTCAGCTGGGATTCCGTCAGCTCCTTGCCCTTCTTCCTCATGAAGAAGTCGGCGAAGGCCTTCACGGGATCGAGGGTCCAGTCGGAGGGGTCCCCTTCGGGGACGCTCTCCCACTCGGTGCGCCTGCCGGCGACCTCCACGGACATGACGTTGGGATACACCTCCCTCAGACGGGGGAGGGCGTCGATCTCGTCCCTCTCGAGTTCCACATAGATGAAATCGTCCCTGCGGTCATCCTTCTTCCCGGCTTCGATTATAGCGTCGAGGGGGCCGCGGATGAACCTGACGTCCCTCATGGGTTCCAACGGGACGGTGGAGATGGAGACGGTGTCGCCGATGTCCACGAACGTCACGCTCTTGTCGTCGTCCTTCTCCGAGAGGGAGTATTTCAGGGGGGTTCCGCAGTAGCGGATGGTCTCCCTTCCGACGTACTGGGGTTTGTGGATGTGACCCAATGCGACGTAGTCGAATTGATCGAACAGCGAAGCGTCCACGGATTCGGTCCCTCCGACGAACACCGACTCGGAGTCGGAAGTCTTCGGGGAGTCGCCGCCGGACACGACGAACTGGTGCGTGACCAGTATCCTCCTCCTTCCCTCGGGGAGGTCGGTGTGCGCTATGGCGGAGCGGACGGCGTCGTTGTACGACTCGATCCTATCCTCCGGATGCGCCCTGCGGGCGACGGCGGGCTTGATGAACGGCAGGAGGCAGACGTCCACTTCTTCTCCATCCTTGCGGACGGTGTGGATGTCGACTCCTCCGGAGTAGACTCCGGAGATGTAGAGCTCGTTCCTCTCGAACATGGCGCTTCCGAATCCGAGCCTCTCGGGGGAGTCGTGGTTCCCGCTGATCATGAACACCGGCATCCCCAGGGAGGTGAGGTCTGTGAGGAAGGAGTCGAGCATGGTGACGGCGTCTGCTGTGGGAGTGGTGGTGTCGTACACGTCGCCGGCGATCAGGATGCCGTCGGGCATGTTCTCGCGGGCGATGTCGACTATCTGATCGAGTATGAACCTCTGGTCCTCCTCGAGGGAGGCTTCCTTCAGCTTCTTGCCGATGTGGAGGTCGGAGATGTGCATGAACCTCATTCTCTGCACCCCAGGACGAGTTTTCGAGCCTCCGAGCACGCGATGCGGTCCCCGCAGGCGTGCTGGACGGTGTATTCGTAGTCGGGGCCGAGGGGGAGGTTGGAGATGGTAGTGAAAGCCATGCCCTCCTCGGGGGTGTAGCGGGCGATGGGGGTGGATTCTCCTCCCACGATGATTGAGACTATGACGGATGCCTGCGCATCCGAGGGGATGTCCTTCATGAACACGACGGCCCCGCCGTCGGTGGGGTAGCAGATGGAGGGGCAGGGTCCTTCGGACCAGGAGAGGATCGTCTTCTCCTTGGCGCGGAGCGCCCCGTCCATGACGGCCTTGGCGCGGTACTCCATGCCGGTGCCGTCTCCGGACTGCGAGATGCGCTCGAGCTCCTGCTTGCGCTTCTCCTCGGCGAGGAGGTACACGGCGGATTCCTCGGGGGAAGCGCCGACGTTCGCCATGGCGCTGAAGTACGCGAGTATGTTCTCGGGGATGCGGTCGAATTCGCCCCTGTCGAAGAAGTCCATGTACTTGTAAAGGGTCGGACGGGATATCGAGAACCTGTCCGCCACTTGGGATATGGAAGTGACCTTCTTCAGCGTGTTGGCCACGGATTCCTTTGTTTTTTCCATGCTTTCGGCATAGCGGTTCGGGTATATAAGCTTACATTCACGTAAAATCTGTAAAAATCAAAAAATCAACATATTGTGAAACATCGGATGGGAGAGGTGTTCGGATGTGCCCGATTCCGAGCGTGATACGAGACCGACGCCATGATATCGCCCGATGCCATCCCTCCGTCCATGGGAGCCTACCGCTACAAGGCAGACATGATCGACATCGAACCATCCTGCGTGCGCACGATCCTCGTGCCTGACAGCTTCGATTTCAGACAGCTCTCGGCCGCCCTGAACGCCGCCTTCGACTGGTGGGAGGGGCACGAGCACATGTTCGGCGTCGTCACCGACCCGGAGACGGGCGAGGTGCTGGACATCACCGACTACGGGGACGAGTTCGGCATGGAAGAGTACAGGGACGAGGGCGCCCCCCTCTCCGAGTTCGAGGGGATGACCATCCAGTACACCTACGACCTGGGCGACGAGTGGAGGCACCTGGTGACCTTCGAGGGCGAGGTCCCGGATTATGATCTGCCGTATCCGACCCTCGAATCCTTCGAGGGGAGGTCCCCGCCGGAGGACTGCGGCGGACCGTACGGGTACGGGGACCTGCTGAGGATACTCGGGGATCCGGATGATCCGCAGCACGCCGAGATGACCGCCTGGGCGGAATGGATCGGCTTCGGGAAGCCCATCCCAGAGGAGATAAACTACGAGCTGTCGAAGGTGGACGGCTCGGAACCCGAAGAGGAGGACTACGAGGACGGCAGGTACTGGTATCAGGGCCCCAGCATGATCCCCGGCGACTCGTTCTGGGACGATATGGACAGATACCGCGGGGTCGACCCGGGGAGGACCATCCCCTTCGCGTGCGAGAACCCGTGGCCGACGTACAAGGCCCTGAACAAGGAACAGCTCGAGTGGTACCTGAGCTGGAGGTCCGCCTGCGACAGGGGGGATGTGAAACAGACCTCCATCGGATACGTGTGGCTGTACCTGGCCGAACTGGCGGACAGGGAGGACTGGAGGGCCGCGATCGACAGGATGGAGACCCTGATCTGCAAGTTCGAGGACCAGGACGTGAAATACGGGACGCGGATGACGATCACCGACATCAAGAAGGTCCACAGGCCCGACGATTCCGTCGCGGAGGCGTCCGGACCGTTCGACTGGTACGAGGCCCAGCGCTACCTCTCGGAGGATCCGCTGCCGGATCTCCCTCGGGAGGAGGTCGAATACCTGATCCGCTCCAACTGGAAGTACTGCACGGGCAGGGAGAAGGAGATCGCCGGGATCATCGGATACGCCATGAAGGCGATGGACGCGTACTGCAGGAGCGAGTACGGGAAGGACATCCACGATGCGATGTACGGACCGGAGTGGATGAAATACTATGCGTGGCTCCCCTCGAGGAGGCCGCGCACGTTCCTGAGGAGGGGCAAGGGCTACATGGCGATCTACTGCATCGCGACCTGCGCCATCGCCAGACTGTGGAGGATCGACCACCCCTGCGAGGGACCGCAGGTGAAGCCCGCCATCGACAGGGAGTTCGTGGACCTGATCGACAGGGCCGTGAAGGATTGCGTCGCAGGGAAGCCGTTCGATCCCGAAAACTACAGATGAATTGCCCGCGGGGCCTCCGATGACGGGGTCCCGCGGTAAACGATTTGTTCAGCGGTGCCTGGTGTCGGCGAGGATGAAGACCGCCAGCACGACGACCACGAGGGCGGCCGCGATGCAGGCGACGGTCTTCACATCCGTCCCGTTGTCGGTGCTCCCCGTGGTGTCTGGGACGATGACGATCGGATCGGAATCCGTCGTGGTGTCCGGGATAACGATGAACGATGTCTGCTTGGTGACCTTTCCCGTGGAGGTGTTGTCGACCTTGTCCTCGGAGACCGTGCTCCCGGTCGAAGCGTTGATCTGACCGCTGTTCTCCGTCTTGGCGTTCAGCGTTCCGGAGACGTCGACCTTAGCCGAGGATTCGACCACGACCCTGCCGGTTCCGGTGGAGGATACGGACGCGTTCTTGGAGATGGACATCGTAGCTCCGCTCTTGACCTCGATCGTCGATGTATCGCTGATCTTGATCGAAGCTCCGCTGCCCACGGTGAGCTTCGCACCAGAGTCCACGATGAGCTTCATTCCCGAATTCAGGGCGGAGTCGCCGGTTATGACCGCCTCGCCTGTGACGGTTATGGTTCCGGAGGCATCCGTGCTGAATGCCCCCTCGATCTCGATGGATCCCGCGGAGATCCTGGCACCTTCGCCAGCTTCCACATCCGAGAAGGTCGCGGACGAATTGCCGTACTTGATCGACGCCGGCATCATGGAGCCGCTGGTAAAAGATACCGACGAACCCTCAGAGAGGACTACCGGCGTGGAAGCATTGGAGTTGCGGATCGATATGTTGACACTTTTGCCGATGACGATATTACCGGTTTTGGATCCGGCGTTCAAGACGTCAGCGTATCCTTCGCCGTATTCAAAGGTCCCACCGTTGACGGTCAGCTCCCCCACATCATTGGTGCCGCACGGGTGGTTCTGGAGCGCGCTCTGCGCTCCGGCGAATTCTCCCCCGTTCACGGTCGCGACATGGTGATTCTGGAGCGCGAATTGCGTATCATTGGTGAAAGACCCGCCATTGATGATGATCTCCGCACCGTCATCGTTCTTGACGGTGTTGACTCCTCCGGAGAAAGTCCCCCCGTTGATGGTCGCGGTTGGCACTGCCTCATTCGTCCCGCTTACGTATCCTTCCCTCTCATTGGTGCTGGTATAGGAATAATACCCATTCACGAATAGACTCGAGAAATGACCATTCTGGGTGACAGTGACCCCGTCGTTGACGGTCATGGTCCCATGATTCAGAATGTTGTAGTAGGTGTTCGTCCCGCCCTCAATGGAACTCTTCCCCGTTTCCAAAGACCTGGTGTAGTTCCCTCCATTCAGGACCACGGTGCCGTTGTTGAATACAGCGGCCTTCTGGTGTGTAATGTTGTCGACCGTTCCGGTATTCTCTGTCGATGAGTCCTTGATGGTGAGCTCCGCGCCCAAGCTGACATAGATCGTATCGACAGCAGTGCTGTTCGTCAGTCTCTTACCGTTCAAATCCAGGACAATATCCTTGCTCGTCGGGATCGACACGTCCTCTTTTACATCCTTCAGAAGAACGATGGTCTCACCCCCGGTTGTCGCAGCGGCGATAGCAGCAGCAACCGTTGCATATCCCGTATCGCCAATCTTTGCTACATCAGAGCCAGATACTCCGGCATCGCTCTCCGTCACTGCGACCGGAACGGCTGCCAGAACAACGAACGCGACCGCCAGTATCGCGGCCACGGCGAGGAGTCTCTTGGAGCTCGTTGTCCCCCCCCCGTCCTTAATTTCCCATTTCTCATTTCGTCTATTCCCCTTCAGCGCAATATCCAGCAACACCTCACCGTGCTGCTGTGCACTGTTAGGGATTCTACGACTCGCAGTTTTTAATAGTCTGTTACATGTTCATGATTCTTGATTCCAATGCTGCGAACATGTATGACTTTGGAATTCAACAACACAAAGTGAGACACTGCCCGGAAACGATACCCCTACCCCGAAAATCGACGAAAACAAGGTGGGTCCGGAGGAACCCCCGGACCCGTTTCAAATCACATCGGGACGAACTTGTACCCGTAGTGGATGACGCCGTCGTGGCCGTCGGCGTCCAGCTTGCGCAATACGGCGCGAACGGGCATGCCGATCTCGATATTCTCCGGATCGACATCCACAAGCTGCGCCTCGATCATCACGCCGTCGTCGGTCTCGACCATCGCCACGGCGTACGGCTTCTGCAGGTTGTTGCAGTCGGGCGCCTCATGGATGATCGAGAAGGTGAACACCTTTCCGGTGGTCGACACCTTGTGCTCCACCATCTTGCCGATGCCGGCTCTGCGGCACTGGGGGCAGAACGGCCTCGCCGGGAAGAAGATCTTCCCGCAGTTCTCACACTTCGTCCCCTTTAGGTTGTACCTTCCGGGGATCTCCCTCCATTCCCTCGCGACGGATGACATCAGATCGCCTCCAGTATAGCGACGGTGGCCGCGGAGCCTATACCGCCGGTGTTCTGCGCCAGCCCGTACCTCGGGTCCTTGATCTGGCGCTTGTCAGCCCTGCCCCTCATCTGGTCCGCGATCTCCGCGACCTGCGCCACGCCGGTGGCGCCGATGGGGTGTCCCCTGGCCTTCAGGCCTCCGGAGGTGTTGATAGCTACCTTTCCGCCGAGCATGCACTGGCCGTCGAGGACGGCCTTGCCTGCCTCCCCCTTCTGGAAGAAGCCCAGGTCCTGCAATGCCATTATGCCTGAAACGGTGAAGTTGTCGTGGACCTCCGCGACCTGGATGTCCTGCGCGGTGATTCCGGCGATCTGGTACGCCTTCTTGGCGGCCTCGACGGTCGCCTTGTACGAGGTGATCTCCTTGCCCCTTCCGAACAGTGCGAGCGTATCGCTCGCCTGCGTGACAGCCGAGACTTTAGCGTACGAGTCGGTGTGCTCCTTGGCCTTGTCCAGAGGACAGAGGACGAGAGCGGCCGCTCCGTCCGATATGGGGGCGCAGTCGAACACTCCCAGAGGCTCGGCCACCGGGCCGGACCTGAGAACCGTGTCCAACTTGATCTCCTTCCTGAACTGCGCGTTCGGGTTGAGCGCGCCGTGGTAGTGGCTCAGCACCGCGAAGGAAGCGATCTCCTCGCGCGTCGCGATCCCGTCGTGGAT
>CAVABN010000016.1:0-24650 GCA_963586845.1 Bifidobacteriaceae bacterium | reverse complement strand
ATGCGCATTCCGCGCTGTGTTAGTGACGTCATTCCGTTGTTGTAGCGGACGGATCCATGCAACGCGATTGAATCGAGATTCTGTCCCATCCCAATTCCTCCATACCCATACGACTCCAGGGCATCCCCGATCTCCTCCACGGACATCGGCCCGTCCCTCAGCAGCAACAGCAGTGCGATCTCGTACAGCGGCAGCGGTGCCCTCTTCGCATCCACCTCCAGCGCCTGTCTGCATTCCAGATAGGCATCAAGGTCCCCATCCTCCACGAGGATCGTCTCGACCGTCCTCACGAACTCCGTATGGAGGAACCTCCCGTCCTCGGAGACGATCATCCCCGTCTCCTCCATCGCCCGCACGTCCTCCTCCGCGGAATCCCTCACCGGACAAGCCGACACGAGTTCGTCGAACGTCCTCGACCCCTTCGCCAATTCCCCTATCACCGCCCTGAAGTTGGGGCGGGACGGAAGCTCCGCTGGACCATCAGCGTCACATTTCTGTTTCACGTGTATTCCTCCATCTCCCGGGGGATTCTCTCCAATCCCGTCGGGAGGGTCGCTGATGCGGCGCCGGAGCCCAGCAAGGGCGGTCCTCTCCATGGACGCATTCCGGTCCCGCTAGGTGCGGAATGGAACCGCCGTATATGGCTGTGACACGTCCTCCGTCGGGAACCGTGTCAGAAGGATGCGTCGTCTCGAGGACGGAATATGAGCGAAAAGGGAATGAGGGGGACGACCCCCTCGGTTTTCAGGCCGTCGAATCGACGAGATAGAGGCCGTAGCCTCCGTCCTTGTACGCCTTGTTCTGGTAGTAGACCACGCCGTTCTTGATCGCGTAGTCGGTCGAGATGTAACCGACCCCATATTCGTTGGACTCCAGGGTGGTCTCGCATCCGTAGTAGGTCTTCCCGTCCTCGGTGTAGCTGAACACGGCCACCTTCGACTTGTAGGTCGAGGTCACCGCATGGGCATCGTCATCGTAGTCGTCCAGAGCGACGGCTGCGATCGCATGCCCGGGGATCAGGAACACTCCCGCGTCGTATCCGGCTGCGACGAACAGCGCGGCGCACAGGATCGAGGTGTCCTCGCAGTCCCCCTTGCCGTTGTAGATCGTTTCCATCGGGAATGCGTAGTATTCCGACTGTCCGTAAAGCGTCTGGTCGTAGGTGTACGTGAAGCACTCTTGAACAAACGCCAATATGAACTCCGCATATCCCTGCCCGGTAGCCTCCGACTTGAAGTACTGGACGTACAGGCTCTCCAGGCTGTTCTCGATCTCCGTCACCGTGGAGTTAACCACGATGAAATCCGGGATGACGCTGTAATCCCCTTTGTTGTATCCGGCCCTCTTCTGGAGGGTCGCACCGTTCGTTCCCGAATACTCGTCGAACTCGGAGTAGGAGTAAGATACGGTGAACGTCAGGTCCGTGTCGAGGTACTCCCAGGAGTAGGTCTTCGAAACCGTGCCGTTGACCGTGAACGTCAGCGTGTACTCGGTCTGATTCCAAGGGTTCCACATCGAGGATCCGGAGGAGCTCTGGCAGATAACCCCGAAGATGTACGTCCCGTAGGTTCCGTCGGAAAGCGTCCAGGTGGCCGTGGCATCCGTCTTGGTGACGGAGTTCTGATACTTGTTGTAATATCCGCTGCCCTCCTTGTACACGTACCATGTGAATCTGGAGTATTTGCCGGCCTCCGAATCGACCATGGTGACCTTCACCGTGGTCTGTCCGCTGTCATTGGTCCCGTATTCGACGGTGAACAGATCCGAGTACTTCGAAGTGTACTTGATCGAATCGGTCACGACCGTCGGATCCGTGTCCGATGAATCATCCGAGTCGTCGGTGTCGTCCGAATCATCCGGGGTCACAGGGGTGACGGGATCCGTATCGTCCGGTCCGCTGGACCTGACGTCCGAATCGTCCCCCATCGCGTTCACAGCGATGACGGCAGCCACCGCCAGGACGATCACGACGAGCACGGCGACCGCGACGGTCCGCGATTTCGGACCGCTTTTGACCTCGTAGGACGGGGCCATCCTGGTCCCGCACCACGGGCATATGCGGGTGCCCTCCTCGTTGTCCTTTCCGCAGTTGCTGCAGCGCATGGGTTGGATGTTCGGACCAACCTAGATAAGGGTTGTGAGCGGATGCTTCGGATTGACAGAAGTCAGGCGTCCGAACCCCCTATATACGCACCCCTCCTCTCCCGCGACGAAGATGAGCATAGACGACATCCTTTCCTTCACGAACGTGTTCTCGGACCTGGTGATGTTCATCGTGGTCATGGACATCATCGCCCTGTGCATCATGCTCTTCCTGGAGAGGTGCGACCCCCGCGTGTTCGTCGCTTGGGTCATACTCATGGTGCTGCTCCCGCCGGTGGGGTTCATCCTGTACCTCTATCTGGGGGCGACGATCTACAACAGGCGCCGCTTCACCCCCAAGAACGTCACCGACACCCAGCTCATGGCGGCCACGGAGTATCAGAAGGGGATACTGGAGGAGGACGCCTCCGCGCACCCGGAGTTCGCCGACGTCTACCGTCTCGCGGAATCCATGCAGAACGCCGGCGCCTGGTCCTATTCGAGGAACAACGACATCTCGCTGTACACCGAGGGGGACCCGCTGTTCAGGGACCTGATGGCCGACATCCGCGACGCCAAGGAGTCCGTTCTCATCGAGTACTACATCATCCGCAACGACCGCGACGGGAACGAGTTCGTGAAGCTCCTGACGCAGAAGGTCAAGGACGGGGTGGAAGTCCGCCTTCTGACGGACGCCTTCGGCATAGGGAAGGGTCCGAAGGAGGGGATCTTCAGGTTCAGGAACGCCGGCGGGCACTACGCGATGTTCCATTCGACGGCCACCCTGCTGCTGAGCCCGAAGAAGAACAACCGCAACCACAGGAAGATCGCCGTCATCGACGGCAAGGTGGCGTACTGCGGGGGGTTCAACATCGGCGACGAGTACCGGGGGGAGGGACCGCTGGGTCACTGGAGGGATGCCACGGTGAGGGTGGTCGGGGCAGGCGTGGTCCCGATGCTCGTCAGGTTCTGCGCCGATTGGCAGTACTGCGCCGGGAAGGACCGTCTCAAGCCCATCGACCAGTACGTCGACCCGTCGGTCATAACCAACGGCGGGCACGACAGGATGCAATTGGTATCCGGCGGACCGGACACCATGCCGAACAACCCGGTCCAGATGCAGTACCTGTCCATGATCGTCAACGCCAAGAGGCGTCTGTACATCACCACGCCCTATCTGGCACCCGACGATTCCATGATGGTCGCTCTGGCGAACGCCGCCAGGTCGGGAGTGGACGTGAGGATCCTGATCCCGGACAAGAAGGACCACATCTTCCTGTACTGGAACAACCTGACCTGCGCCAACCAGCTGATGAGGTCCGGCGTCAGGGTCTGGAGGTACAACGACGGCTTCGTCCACGAGAAGATGATGCTGATGGACGACGTGTGCTGCTCCGTGGGATCCGCGAACCTGGACCACAGGTCGCTCACATTGAATTTCGAGACCAACGCGATGATGTACTCGCCGAGGGTCAACGCCCAGGCGGCGGAGAGGTTCCTGCAGGATCTGGAGAACAGCACCGAGTACTCCTGCGAGGAATATGACGGAAGATCGGCGATGATGAAGCTGAGGATGGCGGTATCGTGGCAGATGAAGCTCCTCGCATGATTTTCGATGTCGCGGTGGTGGGATCCGGTCCGTCCGGCATGTCCGCCGCGATGCACCTGTCCGGATCGGGATTGAAGGTCATCGTGGTCGAGAGGCTTTCCGAGACGGCTTTCCCGAGGTACCACAGGGTCTGCGGGGAGGCAGTCAGCGAGAAGATGTTCGACCGTCTCGGATGGAGGCCGTCGTCGATATCGGCGAAGGCGGAGTCGATACGCATAGCCCTGCCGGACGGCAGGGGCGTGGACATCCCCGTTTCAGGCGTGATAGTCGACCGTCCCTCGATGCTCAGAGAGATGAGATCGAGGTGCGACGCGGAGTTCGTCACGGGGACCGTCACGGGCGTCGAGGACATCTCGGAAGGATACATCCTGACGCTGTCCGATGGAACCCAAATCCAAACCACCTGGCTCATAGGCGCCGACGGCGCCCATTCCGCCGTCAGGCGGGAGGTGTTCAAGGAAGGATACACGGACCGCATCCAGGTGGTCAACTGCGTCGCCGGAGGCGACGGAGGGACCGTCCTGGGGTTCTCCGTGGGTTCCGGATACGAGGGGGGATACGGATGGCGCTTCCCGTCCGCTCCCGGGAAGGTGTCCATCGGGTTCCCGAAGGGATGGACCGATCCGAAGGGGATCGAGGGACTCGAATCTTGGGGCGCCCGCGACCTTCCGTTCGGCGTCCTGGATCGGGTCGTTAACGGCAGGTGCATCCTCGTCGGGGATGCCGCTTGTCTCGCCAACCCGCTCTGCTACGGCGGGATCGGGGCCGCGCTCCTCTCCGGACGCCGTGCCGCCGAAGCGGTCATAGCCGGCAAGCCTAGACAATACTCGAAGTGGGTCTCCCGCGATGTCATGTTCGACCGCAGGTTCATGGAAGCCCATCGGATCTTCTCGCAGTGGACCGATGAGGAGGTGGAGGACGCATTGTCCCCCTTGGTCGGAAGATACTCCATTCTCCGCGGGTTCCTCGCGATGCTCCGCCGGCCCGGGTGGGCGAAGGTCTATTTCGCCGTATTCATGGCATTCCGCCACGGATGGTGAGTTGGGATAATCCATCCAACTGTCTGGGTGACAGAACATATTAAATACCTTAGGATACGAATAGTAACTCATGGCCACTCATTCCACACAGGAAGGCCACCTGTCATGCGTCAGATGCTCCTACGAGTGGATGCCACGCAAGGAGCAGCTGCCCAAGAGGTGCCCCAAATGCAGGTCCGTCAAGTGGAACGAGTCCCATCTCCGCGTAGTCTGCAGGAGGTGCGGACATGTCTGGAACTCCCACGACGGAAATCCCACGAGATGCCCCAGCTGCGGCTCTTACAAATGGAACGAACCCCTGAACACGTTCACCTGCAGGAGATGCGGGAACGTGTGGACCGCCAAGGGAGGGAAGGTCCCGAGGAGATGCCCCGGATGCTACTCCCGCTCATGGAACAAGGAGCCCGAACCGGAACCCGGCAAGAAGATCGAGCTGGGGGCGGAGATCGAATCGAAGATCCTGGAGGCGTACCGCGCCGGCAAGGGATGCGTCGACATCGCGATAGCCATGGGGATACCCTTCGGCGTCGTGAGGGGCGTCGTCCACGAGCAGATCGGAGCCGTCCCCAAGGCGTGATAACATGAGAGCTCTCGTCGTAGTGGACTATCAGAACGATTTCGTGGACGGTTCGCTCGGCAGCGGAGCCGCCGCGGCCATCGAGGGCGCCATATGCGCCCGCATGGAGGACTACATCGGCACCGGTGACGCGGTGTTCGTCACCATGGATTCCCACGGCGCCGATTACCTCAGAACGCGCGAGGGTGTGATGCTCCCGGTGGAGCATTGCATCAAGGGCACCGAGGGGTGGAAGCTCCACGGGCGCGTGTGCGACATAGTCCGCATGGGCAAATGCAGGGTGATCGAGAAGGACACCTTCGGATGCTCCCGGCTGCTGGAGGTCCTCCGTCCCTTCGATTCCATAGAGATCTGCGGGGTGGCGACCAACATCTGCGTTCTGGCGAACGCCGTCATGGCCCGCACCGCGAACCCGCAGGCCCGCGTGTTCGTCCGCAGGGACTGCGTCGCTTCGTATGACGATAAGCTGGGGGAGGAGACCCTCGACGTCCTCGGGGGCCTCCAGATAGAAGTGGTCTGATCATTCGGGCAGGTTGTCCCTGACCTTCTCTATGCGACGCACCGCCTCGATGTACTTCGTGTGCTCGATGTCGGCCGCCTTCTTGCAGTCCAGGTACTGCTGATGGCATTGCTGGGCTTCCTCGCGCAGCCTGTCAGCTTCCGCATACAGCTGATGCATCTTCTCGTGGGCCGCGTTGGAGCTGTTCGATGCCTTCTCGGCCTTCTGGTGCCATTGGTTGGCCTGCGTCTTCGCTTCCCCGATATCGCCGAGACCTCCGGACGCGCGCATCCTCGCCACCCTGTCGTTCCACTCGTCGCGCTTGGCGCGGCACTCCTTGGCTGTGAGATTCGCATCGTCCCTGCGCTCCTTGTACACCGCCGCTTCCGACGACAGGCTCCTGGCCTTCCTCTGGAGGGCGTCCCTCTTGTCGGCGAGCGTCTGAGCGCTCTCGTGGTAGGCGTCCCTCTGCTTCTTGTGGTTCTGCGCCTCCCTGTTCAGGTCGGCGATGATCTCGTCCAGCCTGCGGGCGTCCTCCTCGATCTGCTCGGATATCATGCCTTCAGCCTCAGGAGCTCGAACTCGGTCATGTTGCCCTCGCGGTCCTCGATGTTCTCGTGGAGAAGATGGAGGTGGAACATCTCGCCGGCGTTCCTCCTGCAGATGACCGCCGTATCCTCCGACAGCCTCCCGTCCGACAGCATCTCCGCCGCCACGGCTGTGTCGGACACCTCGATCCTGTCCGCTCCGGGGAACAGCTCAGCGAGATGGTCCTTCGTCTGCAGGAGCGCCTGGATATGGGATGCGACGTGCCTGACCCTCACATCCCCGTTCAGAACGAACGCGCAGTGGTGTATCGGCAGCCAGAGGGCCCTGAGGATCTCGATGTCCTCCCTTCCCTTCAGCGTCTCCACCGTCTCGATCACCGGGCCGGCGGTGATGTTCGATGAAGCCACCACCCCGTACTCCGCCTCGCCGGAATCCAGCGCGGCGACCGTGTTCCTGGAATCCTCCATGGGGAGGAGTTCGTACGAATCCCATCCCATCGCCCCTGCGAGCTCCTTCGCGGCCTGTTCGGAGTTGGAGCCCGGGATGCCCATGTAGGACACTTTTATGGCCATGGGCCTTCGAATCCGGGTGCGGTATAAAGGGATGGCGACGAAACGGATATGGTCCGAACGCCATTCCCATCCATGGACGAGAGCTACGGGAAGTGCCGCACGTGCAGGCTGTGCAGGCATGCCGGGGACATGTGGGTGTGCGTGCCCGAATCCAGGTCCGTCGGATCCGACGACGGATGTCCGAGGTACCGTCCGGGATGCTGCGAGAACTGCACGTCCTGGTCGTCCGGGATGTGCTCCATCAAGGGCGAACAGCGCGACTCGCTCGACGTCTGCTCCGATTACGACCCGGCGGGATCGTTCCGACGTCCTGTCCTTCCTGTTGGAGAGCACGTTCTTGATGCTAGCCTTCGCTTTCGCATCCCCGAGGATGACCCTCTTGGCGGATTCGGGGATGCCGTGGTAGACGATGTTGTCGCACAGGGACACGTTCCCCTTCATCGCCGGTCTGACCCTGGAGTAGGATCCCTGCAGCGATCCGACGGCTTCGCTCACGAGCGACGATATCCCGTAGATGTCCGAGTCGATGAGCTTCCTCGCGTTGACGTACCCGGTATCGGGCAGAAGCGGATTGTAGGTGCCGTCCATGAAATCCCGGTCCAGGTCGTCGATGGCGTCCATGAGGTACACGCACGCCGTCAGTTGGATGAACACGTCGTCGAGATCGTCGGAATGGGCGTCGCCGGCGATGTCCCTCAGGGGACCCGCCAATCCTTTTCCGAACGTTCTGCCCATGAGCAGGGCGTCTCTGCATCCCCGGGTCTCCAGATCCCTCAGGGCGGCGAACCCCTCGCCGACGATGCGGTCGTACTCGGGGTATTCCTCCACCGCTTTCTCGATGGCGCGACCGAGCGCGAAGGAGATCACCTTGGTCTTCGCCGACGGGAGGTCGGTCTCGTCGTCGTACAGCTCCCATTTCGTCAGGATCAAAGTGTACGCGGCCATCCTGCGCATCAGTTCGGAGTCGGCCTTCGGCGGGTCGAGGACGCAGATCCTCCTTTTCGTGCCCTCGAATTGGAGGCAGTCGCCGATCAGCCCCTCCAGGAGGATGGTGTTGAACGTCATGTCGTAGTTCACGGTCAGCGCCCCTGTGAGGCCGAACCCGGCCTTCAGCTGGTGGCACCCCTCGCAGTAGTATCTGCGGTAGAGCGAGTTGTCCGAGGGGGACAGCTTGCCGTAGGACGGGACCGTGTATCCGAACATCGTCCGGCCATCGGGGAGGCGGGTTTAAAGGATTCTGGGTCCGGTCTACATTTCGAAGAGTATCAGGTCATACTGACTGCAGCAGTCGCCTTATAATAGCAGGGCTCGTACTGCGTATCTTTCGATTCAATGACGTCCGAGGTGCTCATTATGAACGAGAGGGGGATAGCGGTCGCGGCCGACAGCGCCGCATCCTCCAACGGGAAGATCTTCAAGGCGAACAAGCTCTTCGAGCTCACCCCCGACCAGCCGATCGGGGTGATGATCTACGGGGCGAACACCATCTCCACCGTCCCATTCGACATCTTCGTCGGGGAGTACCGCGCCCGGCTCGGGGACCGCAGGTTCGACAGGCTGTCGGACTGCGCGAAGGATTTCATGTCGTTCATCGAGAAGGGCGGGGCCGCGTCGTTGGAGGGGAACCCTATCATCACGCAGGGATACAGGGACGCTTTCGTCTTCCAGGCGTTGAATCAGAATCTGAACGCGTGCAAGGAGGAAATCGATGTCCGGGTCAAAGAGAGGATGCGGGCCGGGATCGAATGTGATTTCGATTCCGTGGCGGATGAGATCCTGGACAGGGAGTTCGATCATCTGAACGGAGTCGGCGAGGCGGAGGTAGAGAGGACGACGGAATGGATCGAAGGAGCCGTCAGACACGGCAACATGCATCCGTATCTGATGCAGTCCAGGTTATGGGCCGTCGAAGGATTCAGAGATAAGGTTCTGAAGCTCCTGGCATTCAAGATCGCATCTCACAGATCTGTCGGAATCGACACGGGCATCATCTTCGCGGGGTACGGTGACAAGGATTATCTCCCTTCGTTCGAGGAGCATACGGTGTTCGGGATTTCTCCTGTCGGCCTCAATTGTGTTAAGAAGAGACGGCTGTCCATCGATTCGGAGAATCGCTCGTCCATCGCCACATTCGCTCAGGATGATGTCATCAAAGCATTCCTCCATGGTGCGAACCCATCCATTCTGAGTGATATGGAGTACGATCTGACTACGACGATGGGATTGTTCATGGATGAAATCCTGAAGGTGATTCCGGAGGGAGAGAAGGAGAGAATCAAGGAGCTCGGTGTAAGATTTATACCGTCTTGGTTCCAGGAGTTCTATCACGATCTCGATAACGAATACCGCGAGCCTGTAGAGCAAGCGATAGGGCATCTTTCGAAGGACGAGATGGCGGGATTGGTGGAGGCGCTCGTAGAATCCACATCCATCAGGCGTCATGTCTCAAACGATGAGGAGACGGTTGGCGGGCCGATAGACGTTGCAGTCATATCGCGTGACGACGGATTCATCTGGATCAAGAGGAAGCAATATTTTAATATTGAATATCAATATGCTATTAATGGCAAGGTGAAGGGGGTGTATCAATGACAGTTGGACCAGATGTTCCCGGGGAGTTCCTCTCAAGAGATTCCATTCGCCACCGTCCGTTCCCGGGTTCCGAGAGGTTTCGTGACGATCTCATCCGCGAGGTCTCGGAGGTCGTGGACATCATCCTCGAACGCAGGAAGGCCCAAGCGGTTGCGGAAGATATCGAAATCGGAGACGGCTGTTCAGATAACCAGAATCGATGGATCCGAACTGAAGGGTGAAATGGAGCACACGATGATAATCGAGCTTGGGAAAAATAGTTCCGCATATCGTCCGAAGAGGTGTGATCATGTTGTCACGCCGGAGGAGTTGGCGGAGATGGTTGAAGAGTATGACGCAGCGCTTGCCAGGATAAAGCTGAGGCGTACGTCCCGGAGCAGTCAGCGAGGAGGAGGTTCCGGAAATCGGAAGATGTTCCGTGATGTGAGGCTACCTGTCGGCACATCATGCCGAAGCATATGCTGGCACGCCCAGCCTCCCTAAAAAATCATTAAATACGTTCAATGGTTCCATCGCCGTACCGAGCCAGCAGTGGTAGGTGGATTGTGACATGGTGTACGAATCGGAATCGGTAGACAAACTGACAGCACTTTACGAGAGCCAGTCTCCGGCGGCATTCATCGCTTTCGCGATGGAGGGACTTCCCGCCGACCACACCCACGACGAGCGCTTCGACAAGGCCGCCGATGAGGATCACTACGACGACTCCAAGTGCGATTACTGCTGCTGTGGCGACAACGGATACTGCAACTCCGTCGGTTGGCACGCCTGCGTCGTCGGAACCGTCGTGGTCTGCTGCGCCTGCTGCTGCTACGTCACCAACGGATTCAACGGCGTCTGGACGTACTGGCCCTTCTGAGTCGGCCGCGGCCGGCCATGAAGCCATACATCTCGGTCGTCGTCAAGCCGACCCTTCATTGCAACGAATCCTGCAGCCACTGCTATCACACCCCGGACGAGCGCGTTCCCGGGGAGATCCCCCTGGAGACGGTCGACCGCCTCATGAGGATGGTCTCCGAGGAGTACGAGTCCGCCTGGTTCATCTGGCACGGCGGAGAGCCGATGACCCTCCCCATGTCCTTCTACAAATCGGTCATCGAGATCCAGGAGAAGCATTTCGGACGCAACCGGATGCGCTTCGGGAACACCATCCAGACCAACGGAACCCTGCTGAACCGCAGGTTCATGGCCTACTGCAGGGAGAAGGCGATCAACGTCGGGGTCTCCTGCGAGGGTCCCTACAACCCCGTCCTGAGGGAATTGGATCCCTCCAAGGCGATCTCGCTCCTGTCCGCCAAGGAGAACAAGTACTCCGTCAGTTCGACGATCTCCAGGGAGACCGCTTCCAAGCAGAAGGAGCTCTACGAGTACTACAGGGACAAGGGGACCAACCTCTCATTGTCCCCGGTGATCCCGGCGGGTTGCGCCAGGTGCAACGGCACCGTTCCGGACGCAGACGAATTCATCCAAGGGAGCATCGAGGCCTTCGACGCATGGTTCCGCGATGCGGATTCCAAGATCCCGCTCATCCCCCACTACCTCTACATCCTGAACTACCTGGGCGATCCGACGCCTTCGGACTGCGCCCACACATCCTGCCTGACCAAATGGCTGTGCGTGAACCCCGACGGTTCGATCTATCCGTGCGCCAAGGCGTGCCCCCCGGAGTTCCTGATGGGGAACGTCAACGACCTGGAGCACATCTCCGACGCGTTCCGCTCCGAGGGCTTCCGCAGGATCCTGGCGGGGTCGGTGGCCCGCAGGGAGAAATGCGCCTCCTGCCCCGTGTACAGATACTGCAACGGCGGGTGCAGCATGGACGCCTACCACGAGTGCGGGCTGGAGAACAACGGCGGGGATTCCTGCAGGATCTTCCGCGAGGTCTTCGGTCACGTGTCCTCGAGCGTACAGGCCGTTCTGGACGGGAAGGAGGACGTCTCCGGGCTGAACCCGTTCGTCCGCGACGCGATCGTCGGGAAGCTCGTCAACCCCCGCACCGTCTCCCAGTGAATTCCTCAGGATCCGATGCGGTCCTTGTCGTACGGAGTCTCCTGATAGACGCAATAGTTCAGCCAGTTCGTGAAGAACATGGTCGCGTGGCATCTCCACCTGACCACAGGGTCCTTCTGCGGGTCGTCGTCCTCGAAGTAATGGTCGGGCACGTGCGGGTTCTTCCCCGCTTTCAGGTCCCTCTCGTACTCGTACGCCAGCGTTCCCGGGTCGTACTCGAAGTGGCCGGTGATGAACGTCTCGTTCCTCTCGGACACCACGATCCCCACGCCGGTCTCCGCCGAGGCGGCGATTATGTGCAGATGGGGGTTGGTGGCGATATCTTCGGCTTTCACCTCGGTGTGCCTGGATTGGGGCATGAAGAACCTGTCGTCGAATCCCCTCAGGAGGGGCTCGTTGGCGGCCAGGATGCGCTGTTCGAAGATCCCGGAGACCTTCGATCCCAGGGGATACTTGGGGATGCCGTACTGGTGGTACAGCCCGGCCTGGGAGCCCCAGCAGATGTACAGGGTGGCGCAGGCGTTGGTCCTGGTCCAGTCCATGATCTCGCAGAGCTCGGGCCAGTAGTCCACCTCCTCGAAGGGGATGTTCTCGACCGGCGCTCCGGTGATTATCACTCCGTCGAACTTCCTGTTCCTCACCTTGTCGAAGGTGGTGTAGAACCTGTTCAGGTACTCGTCGGAGGTGTTCTTGGACACATGGGTGGCCATCTGCAGGAACTCGACGTTCGTCTGCAGGGGGCTGTTGCTCAGGCATCTCAGCAGCTGCGTCTCCGTCTCGACCTTCGTGGGCATCAGATTCACGATCAGAATGTCCAGCGGACGGATGTCCTGGGTGTCGGCCCTGGTCTCGGTCATCACGAAGATGTTCTCGGATTCCAGGATGGACGCCGCGGGGAGGTCGTTCGGGATCTTGACGGGCATGCTATCTCACTCGTCGTATATGCCGAGGCTCATGTATTTTTCCCCGCCGTCCGGGAGGATGGCGAGGATCTTCCTGCCGGGGTGCTCCTTGGCCGCGCGGATCGCCGCGAATACATTGGCCCCCGACGAGAGGCCTGCGAAGATTCCCTCCTTCCTGGCGAGCTCGACGGCGGTCCTGATGGCGTCGTCGCCGGAGACCGTCTCCACCCCTCCGAGGACCGACAGGTCCAGGTTCCCGGGGACGAAGTTCGCCCCGATGCCTTGGATCTTGTGGGGTCCCGCGCTCCCTCCGGTGACAAGGGGGCTCTCCAGAGGCTCGATGGCGATGACCTTCGCTTTGGATCCGGCATCGAGGAAAGCGCGCGCGATCCCGCTCGCCGTACCACCGGTTCCGAATCCCGCGTAGACCAGGTCGATGTCGGGGATGTCCCTGAGGATCTCCCTCCCGGTGCTGGTGCGGTGGGCGGCGGCGTTGGCGGGGTTGTCGAACTGTCCGCACAGGAACCCGTTCCTCTCCTCCGCTATCCTCTCCGCCTCGTCGACGGCGCCCTGCATCCCCTTGGATCCGGGGGACAGGACGACCTCCGCACCGTACGCCTTCATCAGCGAGATGCGCTCCGGGGTCATGGAGTCGGGCATGACGATGACCGCGCGGTATCCGCGGGCGGCGGCAATCATGGCGAGGGATATCCCCATGTTGCCCGAGGTGGGCTCCACGATGGTCCCGCCTTCCTTCAGCAGTCCGCGGGCCACGGCGTCGTCGATGATCGACAGGGCCGGCCTGTCCTTCACGGATCCGCCCGGGTTGCACCTCTCCGTCTTGACGTACACGTGAGTTCCGGGGGGTGCCATCCTGTTGAGGCGGACGATGGGCGTGTCGCCGATCGTCTCCGTGATGCTGTTGTAGACTGCCATGTTACTGGTACCCGATTAAAGGGGTTGGATAAATCAGTATTCAATCCCCTTTCTCGCGGCTATGCCTTCATCCATGGGGTGCTTGACAAGCCTCATCTCGGTGACCAGGTCCGCATAGTCGATGATCTCCTGGGGGGCCCCGCGTCCCGTCAGGACCACCTCCGTATGGGGGGAACGCTTCTCCAGCATCGCGATGACCTCCTGCGGGGTCACATGGCCGAACCTCAGGGAGTTGACTATCTCGTCGAGGATCACCAGGTCGTAGTTCCCGGACGTGAGCACCTCCTCGGAGAACGCCATCGCCTTGCGGGTCAGTTCGAGGTCCTGCTCCTTGGAGACCCTGGTCCCGCACATGTGGTCCGCCCCCATGGGGACTATGGCGAACGTGCCGAGCCTCGCGGCCGCGATCTGCTCCCCGTATCCCCCGTCGGGCTTCAGGAACTGCACCATGATGACGTTCAGGCCGTTCCCGGTGGCGCGCAGCGCCAATCCCAACGCGGCCGTGGTCTTACCCTTCCCGTTGCCCGTGTAGACATGCACGAGCCCGAGTTCCCGCTTCACTTCCTCAGGACATCCGTCCATCGTATCCTCCTGGATACGAATCCCCCTGGGAGGTATTAAAGTACCTTAAAATCCAAGGGCCCGGCAGTCAGGGTTTATATAGAACGCTCAGGGGGTCGGGCATCATGGATTCCTATTCCGTCGAGAGGTTCCGCGAGAACATAGCCGAGTTCCGGGAGGCCGAGGCCAGCTTCTTCTCCGGTGGGATGTCGGCCAAGGACTACAAGGGCATATCCGGCCGCTTCGGCAGCTACGCGCAGAAGGGCGGACAGCTCGGAATGATCAGGCTCCGCATGTGCGGGGGCCATCTGGACAAGGACAAACTGAGATTCATCCTGGACAAGGTGGACGAGTACGGCGTCCGCAGGATCCACACGACCACCTGCGAGACCGTCCAGCTCCACAACCTGACCGGCGACGACATAGCGCAGATAATGACCGAGGCGCTGGACCACGGCATCGTGACCCAGGGCGGAGGAGGGGACAACCCCCGCAACGTGTCCGCGTCATCCCTTGCGGGGGTGGATCCGGACGAGTACTTCGACGTCTATCCGTACGCGAAAGCGGCCGAGACGTACCTGCTGAGCATTATGGGGTCGGTCAAACTGCCCCGCAAGCTGAAGGTAACCTTCTCGGGATCCCCGTCCAACGAGACCCACGCCACGTTCAGGGACTTGGGATTCGTGGCCACCCCCGAAGGCAAGTTCGACGTCTGGAGCGCCGGAGGACTCGGGAACAACCCGCGCATGGGCTGTCTGGTGAAGTCCGGCGTGGAGCCTTCGCACGTGATCTACTGCGTCCGCGCCATGGTGGACACCTTCCTGCAACACGGGAACTACGAGAACAGGGCCAGGGCCCGCACCAGGTACATGAAGGACGACATGGGCGAGGACGCGTACAGGGAGGCGTTCCTGTCCAATCTGGGCCGTCTGGAGGCCGAGGGGGGACTGGACACCAATCCCGAGGCGTCCGTCTTCCCGGCGAAGGCCCCCGTGTCCGTCTCCGGGGAGCGCATCTTCCCCCAGAAGCAGAACGGACTGTACTATGTGGCGTACCACCCCGTCGGAGGGGACGTCGAGCCGGAGATGCTGAGGAAGATATCCGACACCATCGCCGACATCGACGGGGCGGAGCTCCGCATCTCGCCGGATTCCACCATATACATCATCAACCTGGACGGGGACGAGGCCCTGAAGGTCAGGGACGCCACCGAAGGCGGGGCGTCCACGCTGTTCGAGACGTCCGTCTCATGTATCGGAGGGACGATCTGCCAGGTCGGCGTCAGGGATTCCAACGGTCTCCTGAAGAGGATGATCTCCGCGGTGAAGGAAGCCGGCATCCCGGATGGATGCCTGCCGAGGTTCCGCATCTCCGGATGCACCTCGTCCTGCGGGTGCCATCAGGTCGGGGCCATCGGACTTCAGGGAGCCACCAAGACCGTCGACGGTCAGAACATCGCCGTGTTCAAGATGACCGTGAACGGATGCGGTCTCCAGGGGAAGGAGAGGTTCGGCACCGATGCCGGGACGATCCCGGAGGATGCCATCCCGCAGATGGTCGTCGAGATCGGGAAGTCTGTTCAGAACAGCGGAAAAACCTTCGACGCGTGGTTCTCCGACACGGACGGATTCGATTCCATCGTATCGAAGTACTCGGTCTGAGAAAAACGGGGACGGGGCTCGCGCCCCACCCCTTCAGTGTTTGGAATCGTCGGATCTGATCTTCCGGCGCATGATCTTCCCCGAGGTGGACTTCGGGAGGGACTCCACGAACTCCACCGCGCGGGGGTACTTGTACGGGGCGGTGCCCTTCTTCACGTAGTCCTGGAGCTCCTTCGCCAGCGCATCTCCGCCGGTGTATCCCGCGCGCAGGACGATGGTGGCCTTGACCAGCTGTCCCCTCACGGGGTCCGGAACTCCGGTGATGGCGCACTCCAGCACAGCCGGGTGGTGCATCAGGATGCTCTCGATCTCGAACGGGCTGATCCTGTACCCGGAGGATTTGATCAGGTCGTCGTTCCTCCCCACGTACCAGAAGTAACCGTCCTCGTCCTTCCAGGCGACGTCGCCGGTGTGATGGACATGCTCCTCCAGCAGCTCCCTGTTGCCCTTCTCGTTCTTCAGGTAGCCGACGGTGATCCCGGGCTCCCTCTTCGCCACCCTGACGACGATCTCCCCGTCCACTCCGGGAGGAACGCTGTCGCCGTTCTCGTCCACGAGGTCCACATCGAACAGCGGAGAGGGTATCCCCATGGAACCGGGCTTGGGCTCGTATCCCTCCCAGGTCCCCACGATGGGGGGCGTCTCGGTCTGCCCGAAGGCCTCCATGAGCTTCAGGCCGGTCTTCTCCAGCCACATCTGATAGGTGTTGGGACTCAATGCCTCCCCGGCGATGCCGGTGTGCTTCAGCGAGGACAGGTCGTGACCCTCCACCCCGGCGTTCAGGAACATCCTGAACATGGTCGGGGGGCTGCAGAGCGTGGTGACCCTGTACTTCTCCACCTTGTCCATGATGTCGGACGGCTCGAACTTGTCGAACTCGTAGACGAAGATCCCGGCCTCCATCATCCAGGGGGCGTACAGCTTCCCCCAGGCGCACTTGATCCATCCGGTGTCCGCGATGGTGAAATGCAGTCCGTCGGGATCCACGCAGTACCAGTTCTTGGCGGTCAGGATGTGGCCCAGAGGGTACGAGTAGTCGTGGAGGACCATCTTCGGGTCCCCCGCGGTGCCGGATGTGAAGTACATCAGCATGGTGTCCGCCGACTTGTTGGGGACGCGGGTCCACTCCTCGGGAGCCTCCTCCACGCCCTTTGCGAAGTCGATCCATCCCTCCCTCTGCCCGCTGACCATGAACTTCAGCTTCAGGGACGGGATGTCCTCCGCGATGTCGACCTGCTCGGCGATGTCGCACCTCCCGGTGCAGATGCACGCTTTGATCATCGCCGCGTTCACGCGGTACTCGATGTCGTGCTTCCTGAGCATGAACGTCGCCGGGACCATGACGGCGCCGATCTTGTGCAGCGCCATCGACAGATACCAGAACTCGATGCTGTGCCTCACGATCACCAGCACGTAGTCCCCCTTGCCGATGCCCATGGATACGAGATAGTTCGCCGCCTTGTCCGACATGCGCTTGATCTCGCCGAAGGTCATCATGCGCTCGGACCCGTCGACGCTGCACCACTGCAGCGCCCTCCTGTCCGGCTCCGCCAGGGCGATCCTGTCCACCACGTCGTAGGCGAAGTTGAACCCCTCGGGCACCTCGATGTGCGCCTTGACGGTCCTGCCGGCGGAGTCCTTCTCCTCCCTGAGGTACTCCTTCCAGATGCCGATCACTCGCCATCACCCTTCTTCATGACGATGGCGAGGAAGGTGCATCCCTCCCTGGAGGTGGCGATCATGCCGTGCCCCTTCCCCGAATCGTAGTACAGCGAATCCCCCGGACCGACGTCGTCGGTCCTGCCCTCGTGGGAGAACCTCAGCGTTCCGGATATGATGTAGTCGTACTCCTGACCCACGTGGCGGGACAGGGCGATCTCCTTGTCCTGCTCCTCCGGGATGAACGGCGCGTGGACCAGGAACGGCTCGGCGATCTTGTTCTTGAATGTGGGCGCCAGGTGGTAGTAGGTGAATCCTGCGCGCCTCTTGATCGGGAGCCCCTCCCCGGACCTGACGATGGAGAAGTCGGACAGGCGGGGGTTGCTGCCGGTGATGATCTCGATCATGTCCACGCCGAGCTTCTCGGCGCATTTGTACAGGAACGTGAACCCGAAGTCGGTGGTTCCCGATTCCAGTTCGGCGTACTCCTCCTGCGAGACCCCTGTGGCCTCGGCCATCTCCGCCTGCGTGAATCCGCACATGTCGCGGAGGGCGCGTATCCTCTCGGCGATCTCGGGGATCCTGGGGGTTGAATTCATGGACGGACGATGCGAACCGTTCGATATGAAACATGCGGGCCTCGCGCGCGTTAGTAATATGAAGGAGGTCACATTGCGCCCGTCTATGACAAGTTCTAAGGGCGGAGCGGGGTTCGTTCCGACGAAGCTCACGCTGCTCTCCATGCTGTTGGCATCCATGCTGATGCTCATGGGAGGTGCGGCCGTGGCTCCCGCACTGCCCTTGATAAACGAGGCGTTCCCCGACAGGGAGTTCGCCGTATCCCTGGTGATCACCCTCCCGTCCCTGGCCGTCGGATGCACCGGGTTCCTCATCGGAGGGATCGCGGACAGGTTCGGGAAGGTCAGGACCCTGGCGGCGTCGCTGGTCCTGTTCAGCATCTGCGGTGTCGCCAGCTTCTTCCTTGACGATCTGATGGTCATCCTGGTCATGAGGTTCTTCGTCGGAGTGGGCATCGCGGGCATTTCCATGGCCGTGACCGCCCTGATGGCCGAGTACTACACCGGCATGACGAGGGTCAAGGTCCTGAGCTACCAGTCGGCGGCGATGGGTCTCGGTGTGCTCATCCTGGAGTACACCGGAGGGTCCCTGGCGGCATTCAGCTGGCACGAGCCGTTCCTGGTCTATCTGATCGGGATACCGATCCTCCTGCTTTGCATCCTGTCCATGAGGGAGCCGGAGCACGACGTCGCAATGGACGAGTGCATCCCGGAGGAGAGGGCCCGCCCGGCCAACAGGAGGCTCATCGCGGTGTGTTACGTCGCGATCTTCGTCTGCATGACCATCGCATTCCTGATTCCCACCAAGATCCCCACGTTCCTTGAGGATCCCGAGCTCCCCGGTCACATCTCGGCCTCCATGGTCGGACTGTTCCTCGGGGCGCACGGTGTATCCAACGCCGTCATGTCCCTGATGTACAGGCGTGTCGTATCCACGATACGCCCGTTCATGATCATGTCCATCGGGTTCCTGGTGCTCGGCATCGCCATGATCACGCTGATGCTGTTCCCGACCGTGGTCATGGCCCTGTTCATAATGATCCTGGCCGGAATCGGCGTCGGTATGATCAGCCCGGCCATCTCCAGCACCCTCGCCGGGGAGGCGACGTCCACCACGTCCGGGAAGATCATGGGAGGCTACTCCACGTTCCTGAACTTCGGACAGTTCGCCATATCCCTCGTCAGCGTGCCGCTCCTCGCGGCCGTCGGGGGAAGTATCCCTTCGATGTATGCCGTCATGGGCTGCGTCGCGCTGATCGTCGGAGTCCTGTTCCTTCTGAATTGCGTGAAGGACCGCAGGTTCCGCTCCGACGGCATCAGCGCCTAAATATCTTCACGGCATAGACCCGCAGGGTCTATGGGAGGGGAACGATGGACGGATGCGGTTACACATCGGCGGAGAAGAAGCTGGTCCTGCTGGCATGCTGTCTGTCCGGGTTCATCAACCCCCTCCTGAGCACGATGATGAACCTCTCCCTGGTCAGCATCTCGGATGATTTCGGTGTCGGATCGCATCAATTGGGATACGTGAACACGGCATTCCTGCTGGCTTCCGTGGTGTTCATGGTGCCGCTGTCCAAGGCGGCGGACATCATCGGGAAGCGTAAGATGTATCTGACCGGCCTGCTGGTCATAGTCATCGCATGCATCCTGGCGTGCTTCTCGCCGTCGTTCTGGTGGCTCATCGGATGCAGGGTGATGCTCGGCGCCGGGGCCGCCGCCATAGTATCGACGAGCATCTCGATGATCGCCGACGTCTATCAGGAGCATAGGGGAGGGGCGATCGGGATACAGACAACCTGCGTCTACATCGGATTGGCCGCCGGACCTCCGCTGGGAGGGACCCTGAACGACCTGATCGGATGGCACGCGCTGTTCCTGCTGGTCATCCCGCTCGCCGCGGGGGCCTTCATCTGCCTTTCGATGTTCAAGCACGAGATCGCGCCCAACAGGGGACGCCACTTCGATGCAACGGGGGCCGTCCTCTACGGAGTCGGGATTGTCCTCTCGATGGGCGGAGTGATCAACATGCCGCAGACGTGGGCGTTCGCCATGCTCGCTATCGGCGTGGTGTTCCTGGCGCTGTTCGTGAGATGGGAGCTCAAGATCGAGGACCACCTGCTCAACATCCGTCTGTTCAAGTCCAGGGTGTTCTCCGGGTCCTGTGTCGCAGCGTTCCTGAACTACGCCGCTTCCTACTCGATCTCTTACTTCATGGCGCTGTACCTCCAGAGCATCGGCGCCCTGTCCGCTACGGAAGCGGGCATGCTGATGCTGGTCCAGGCGGGCATGCAGGCTCTGCTGACCACGCATTTCGGCAAGCTGTCCGACAGGATGGAGGACAAGCGCATCCTCCCGACGGTCGGGATGGCCGTCGTATCCATCGGAGTGGCGACGTTCATGTTCTACGGGACCGAGATGAACCTCCCCCTGGTCATGGCCACGATGCTGATCGTCGGAAGCGGGATGGGGATGTTCGCCGCGCCCAACACATCGGTGATAATGGGGTCCGTCGGGAAGGACGAGACCAGCGAGGCCTCCGGGATGGTGTCCGTCATGCGTCAGACCGGGATGATGGTCAGCATGGGGATCGCCATGCTGTTCATATCGGTGATAATGGGCGGAGCCGACCACCTGGTGCCGGAGAACTACGGCGTCTTCGTCGATGTGATGCACTACGCGTTCGCCGTCTACCTCGGGATGTGCTTCGTAGGCATGCTCGCCTCGCTGCTCAGGGGGAAGTCCGGGACGGTCCGAGTCTAAGCATTCCTAATCAAATGGCGGATAATCTAAATCTCGAAGACCGTAGAACTGATTATCCTCTTTGTGATAAAATTAGGTATTTCTAATCGGAAAGGCATATAATCGCCCCTGGCGTGGTCGATTCCATGTCGGAATTGGCTGATGACAACTTCGAATTCCAGAAAATCATCGTTGTCCTCGGGTTCACCCTGCTGATCATCAAGTACTTCGCCTATTGGCTCACAGGGTCCGTCGCCATATTCACCGACGCCACGGAATCCATCGTGAACGTGGTCGCCGCATGCGTGGGGATCTACGCCCTCTATCTGTCGGCCCAGCCCGCCGACAAGGACCATCCGTTCGGTCACGGCAAGATCGAGGTCATATCCTCGGCCATCGAGGGTGTCATGATCATCGTGGCGGGCATCCTGATCCTGTACGAGACCGTCATGTCCTTCATCAACCCCCAGGAGATCACCGACAAGCTGGACATCGGTCTGATCCTCATCGCGCTGGCAGCCTTCGCCAATTACGCCGTGGGACGCGCCGCGATAAGGAAAGGGACGAAGAACCGCTCCCCGGCGCTGGTCGCCAGCGGGAAGCACCTCTGCTCCGACACCTATTCCTCCGTGGGGATCCTGATCGGACTGTTCGTTGTGTATATCGCCCAGGGCATGGGGTACGACGCCAGATGGCTGGACTCGTCCATCGCGGGCGTGTTCGGAGTCATCATCATCTGCACCGGGCTCGGCGTCATGCGCAGAGCATACAACGAGACCATGGACACGGCCGACACGGAGCTCCTGGGGGAGATCACGGAGACCATAGCGAAGTACCGTCACGACGATTGGATCGACGTGTTCAACCTCCGCCTGATCAAATACGGACCGACCATCTACGTGGACATGAAGGTCGTGCTCCCTCGCGACATGACGGTCGAGGAGCAGAGCATCGAGGATTCCGAGATGATCGAGGCCATCCGCACCAAGTACGGCGATTCCGTCGAACTGTCGTTCAACCCGGTCCCTTGCATGCCCTTCAACTGCAGGTACTGCAGGAGGGACTGCCAGCACCGCAGCTGCGCGTTCGAGGGCGAGATCGACTGGACAGCCGACCGCCTCTGCGCCACCGCCTCCCACAACCCCTGCGCATTCGTCACGCTCGACGAGGAGAACGCTACCTTATAACCCCGTTCGCGAATCCCGTGCTCATGGAAGACGAAACCCCCAAGCAGGTGTCCGAAGCAGGATTGTCCGAGTGGTATTCGGGACTATCATCCCAGGACCGCGTCAGGACCCGCAGGTATCTGGACGGGATATGCACGTCATCGGAGGTCGGATTCCTCAACGACCTGATGACGAGGGCGGCGGAGGACAGCAACTACAAGCTCGCCGTCACCGCCGGCCGTTATCTGGACGGATTGGAGCTGAGCGACATCGACCGCTTCGATTCCACCGAGCACCTCATCGAGGGGCTGTTCGGATCAGACGATTTCCAGGAGGCCAAGGCCATGTGCCTCAGGAACATCGAACTCTATCCGAAGGTCGGTCCGATCATAGCGGAGAGATGCGGGGGCGTTCCGAAGGTTATGTCCTGCAGGAACAGGCTCATCGACATCCTGGTCGGGGTGGAAGGCTCCTACGACGAGGCGTTCGCCATGCTCGACAGGTACTTCGAGATGGGACTGATCGATGAGGAGGAGCTCGCCTACCGCAAGCAGAGCCTCAAGATCCACCGCATGCAGAGGTCCTTCGACAACATCTTCAGCTATCAGAAGAAGGAATGAGTTTCTTCCAGGGGATCAAAGGCACGACGTCGATCGCGGGCTCCTCGTAGGGATGGATGTCCGCGATCCTCGTCACCACCTTCTCCAGGTCCCCGGCATGAACGGCGAACTCGATCCTGACCTCCTGGGAGGTCTCGATCTCGCCCACTTCACCCTGGAACGGATTGGAGCCCTCCAAAGGCCTCCACGTTCCGTTGACGGTCCACCAGCAGAAGCATCTGTCGTATCCGGGATAAAGAGGTCTCATGACCTCGTTCACGGAATCCATGAAATCCTGTTCGGTGCCGACCGGTATGTTCACCGACACGCGGTACGCCTCGTCCATGGGACGGTATCGGCGCAGCGGTATCAATTCTTGTTCCTACCGACCTTGAAAGGGAGCTTCAAGGGGAATCCCTGGTATTCCGCAAGAGGGCTGCCCTGGACGTTCTCCAGGTATTTCGGACGATAATTGCCGGGACCGCCGTTTGCATCCACTTCCTTGATGATGGAATCGATGAGCTCCAGCCTCTCGGGGATCATGGGGATCATCTTCTCCTCGCCCTTCTTCAGGTACGATGTGCTCAGAATCGTGGCGATCATCGAAATGGGCGGTATGACGTAGATGAACCCGGCGAAGATCCCGGTGGCCTTCTTCAGGTCGCTGATGCTGTTGATCTTCTCGATGAGGTGGTCCTTCGGGACGTTCCTCAGCTTCCCTTTCAGGGAACGGTGCATCAGCCTCTGCCCCCCGATGACGACATCGACGCTCCATTGGACCTGTCCGAAGACGGGCGCGGCATGACCGCACGCCTTCGTCGTCTTGTCCAGGACGGCCTTCCTGAAATCCTCGGCGGAGGTGCCGGGGAACTCGGTCCAGTTGTATCCCGTGGTGTATTTCGAGTGGGCGTCGCTCCCGGAGGTCTCGGCCCATCTGCCGGGATAGCGGTCCATGACCAGGCGGGCGAACATGTTGGTGTAGTTGTCCGGATGCCCGCCGTTGATGACCTCGAACCCGTCGATGTCGATGTCCAGGATCCTCTCCTTCAATCCGGGGACGTGGAAGCTGAACGGATGGGGAGCGATGACCAATCCTCCCTGTTCGCGGATGATGTCGATGGTCTCCTCCACGGACAGCATGTCGGGCACGCGCTCGTTCAGGAACAATCCGATGATCTCGCCGTCGCGGGTGGTGACCTCCTCCCCCACGACGACCTCGATGTCGTCGTACTTCTGCTTGGCGTACTTCTCGGCGATGAAGGCCCCGTGGACCTCGTCATGGTCGGTGATGCAGACAACATCCATCCCGTTGTCGCGGGCGCGGTCCACCTGCTGTTCCGGCTGGGCCACTGACTCGGGGAACTTGATCGCCCCGAGCTTCTGGAAACCCGAGTATTCGGTGTGCAGGTGAGTGTCTGCCTTTCCCATCGTCCACTGGATTCGGGATGGCACGTATAACGGTATCGGACGGCCCTCAGCGCTGGACCAAAACAAAGTCGGCAATTATGAACGGCTGGATGTGCTTTTCGATAGAATAATTCGACGATTCGATTTTAGAATCTAGTAATAATTAGTTTTAACATTGTTATAATTCCATATCATGTAATTGGAGGCTATATCTTCCCTTCACAGCCGTGAATAAATTTCGGTTCCGTGAAAAATGATATTTATCATCACCACGTGCTGAATCCCGGAGGACGACAATGGAAGACAACAACAACGTATGCTGTCAGAGGATGCCGCTCATCAACGATGACGCGCCTGCCTTCCGTGCGAACACCACCCAGGGGGAGATCAACTTCCCTGCGGACTACAAAGGGAAATGGGTCATCCTGTTCTCGCATCCCGCGGATTTCACGCCGGTCTGCACGACCGAGTTCATGACGTTCGCGTCGATGATCGACGAGTTCAAGGCTCTGAACACCGAGCTCATCGGACTGTCCATCGATTCCCTCTACGCCCACATCGCCTGGCTGAGGAAGATCCAGACCATGACCTGGAAAGGAATCAGGAAGCCCGAGGTGACCTTCCCGGTCATCGAGGACATCAGCATGACCGTGGCGAACAAATACGGCATGGTGCAGCCCAACGTCTCCACGACGCAGGCGGTCCGTTCCGTGTTCTTCATCGATCCGAAAGCCAAGATCCGCGCGATAATCTACTATCCGCAGTCCCTCGGCAGGAACTTCGATGAGATCAAGAGGGTCATCATCGCCCTCCAGACCGCGGATGCGCAGGGTGTCGCCACCCCGGCCAACTGGAGGCCCGGCGACGACGTCATCATGCCCGCCCCCGGATCCTGCGGCACCGCCAAGG